>CAYTRK010000243.1:0-3771 GCA_964440205.1 uncultured Victivallaceae bacterium | reverse complement strand
ATTTTCTCATTTTATTGTCCACTTTTCCCATTTTCTCTGGCGCGTTACACCGCGAACGCACCACTCACCAACGCACAAACTCACATCCCCCCTTCCCCCCTCCCCCTCCCTGGCAAAGCCAGCCCCGCCCGCCCCATCGCATGACTGGGGTCGAATTACTGGGGCCACTTCCCTCTTGCCGCTTCCCCCTCTTCCATGACAAGCTGCTGTTCATGATAAACACGGACATAGAAAAAATCATTCAGCTCCGCATCAACGCAGATCCTTATCTGGAGCCTTACGCCGACTCCATACGTCGCCGCATTCACCTGGCCAATGAGACCGAACAGAGACTGACCGGCGGCAACACCTCTCTTGCGGACTTCGCATCCGGCCATGAATATTTCGGTATGCATTTCAGCGATGACAACATCATTTTCCGCGAGTGGGCGCCTAACGCGACCGCAATTTTTCTGAAGGGCGGGTTCAACAACTGGTCCGCATCGCAGGACTTCTCGCTTTCCAGAATTTCCGATGAAGGAATATGGGAAATCATACTCCCTGCCGACAGCCTGTCTCATGGCGACCATTATAAACTGGAAATACACTGGGAAGGCGGCTCCGGCGACCGAATACCGGCATGGGCCCGCAGGGTAGTTCAACACGAGGATACAAAACACTTTGACGCACAGGTCTGGCATCCGGAAAACCCGTACCAATGGCAGAACGACCGGCCCGTACTCGGCGACAGACCGCTCCTCATATACGAGAGTCACGTCGGCATGGCGCAAGAAGAAGAAAAAGTCGGCGCCTATACGGAATTCCGTGACCGGGTTCTGCCGCACATCAAGAAGGCCGGATACAACGCCATACAATTGATGGCGATAGCAGAGCATCCCTATTATGGTTCTTTCGGATACCAGGTCTCGAATTTCTTCGCATGTTCCTCCCGTTTCGGAACACCCGAAGAGCTGAAGTCCCTGGTTGACACCGCTCACGGCATGGGACTGCTCGTCTTCATGGACATAGTTCATTCCCACGCCGTCAAGAACGAGATCGAGGGCATCGCCAGGTTCGACGGAACTGAATACCAGTTCTTCCATGCAGGACCGCGAGGCGAGCATCCTGCGTGGGACTCTAAGTGTTTTGATTATAATAAACCCGAGGCGCTCCATTTCCTTCTATCCAATTGCAGGTACTGGCTCGACGAATTCGGCTTCGACGGGTTTCGCTTCGACGGAGTTACCAGCATGATGTACACACACCATGGACTTGAGCAGGCTTTCACAGGATACGAACAGTATTTCAACGACGCGGTTGATGAAGCCGCGCTAACATACCTTACCCTGGCCAACCAACTCGTCCACGATGTTTGGGAACATGCGGTTACCCTCGCAGAAGACATGTCGGGGATGCCCGGACTCGCAGTTGCTACAAGCAAAGGAGGCGCCGGGTTCGACTACCGGTATGCAATGGGTATTCCAGACTACTGGATTAAACTGACCAAAGACACTCCCGATGAACAATGGCCCATGGGCCATCTCTGGCATGAACTTACAAATCGCCGCAAGGACGAAAAGACAGTAAGCTACACAGAGTCACACGACCAGGCTCTTGTCGGAGACCAAACCCTCATTTTCCGGCTGATCGGCGGCCGGATCTACGATCATATGTCCGTCGACGACAACGACCCCGTAGTGGTGAGAGGAATATCCCTTCATAAAATGATTCGCCTTATAACCCTCGCAACAGGCGGCCACGGCTACCTGAATTTCATGGGCAATGAGTTTGGACACCCAGAATGGATAGATTTCCCGAGGGAAGGCAACAACTGGTCGTACAAATACGCAAGGCGCCAATGGCGCCTCGCGGAAAACCGGGGTCTTTACTACGGCAGGCTAGGCGACTTCGACAAGGACATGCTTGAGCTTGCCAGAGCATATGCGTTACCTTGCGGCCAGCAGCAGTTTCTCCTGCATCTTGATGAAAACACCAAGGTGATAGCCTTTCTTCGTTCGAACTTATTGTTCGTGTTCAACTTCCACCAGGATACCTCATACACCGACTACTGGATCCCGGCGGCCCCCGGCAAGTACAATATAAGCCTTGATACAGACGACCCGAAATACGGTGGATTTGACCGCCAGGACCGAACCTATGTGCATCACTGCATAAGCGACGAGATAGACCGCCATTTCCTGAGCCTCTACCTGCCCGCACGCACGGCTATTGTTCTGGCCCCACAAAAGAAACGATAATAAATACTGACCGGAAAATCACGCTTTCCAAGAAACGCTTACCCCGCATATCTCACAGGATTACGCCTTACCGGTCCTCTGCGGCAGCCACTGATGAATTTCTTTCTGTGTCTCTTTCCATTTCGCCGGATCAATCCGCTCATCCAGGAATCTGCCATAGAGATGCAGAAACATATCCCTGAACTTAGCCAGCGAAATCATCCTGCCTTCAAACTGGGAGATCGGGTCCACAGCCTCCACCTTAGGCAGCTTCACAGCCCTCAACACAAATGTATCGCCATCCACAGAAGCAGTGAATGTCTCCTCCCCAATTGTAATCACGACCCGAGCCCTCTTAAGTTTTTTGCCACCCAGCATCGCTGTTTTGGCCTCTGATGCTATCAGCGGTTCACCGTTACGCAGCACAGTGACATGCGCCCCCTGTCCTTCCATGAAGAGGGTCAGCGGCCCCTGGATCATGACCCCTGCCGTTTCCCGTCCCCACATAAGAGTACCGCCGCGCGCCTCGAAAAAGAACCAGAGCCAGGTAAGAAAATCCATGCCCGGGCTGTCTCCGCTCATTTCGTCAGGACATTCGGGCGAAAAACTAGTAGGTTCAAGATCCTTGATACTTCGTTGTTTTATCTTCAACGCCGCCGTCTCGGGTGTCATTGGAATAAGCTTAATACCAGTAGCGTTCTCGAAACTCATGACCAGTGCATCTATCTGCTTATCGGTGGTGGCTCCTGCATAAAGTATGTTGGCATTACCGTCATAGACAACAGGAATAGCCGTCAAAGTCGGCGGCATATTGGGAAGAAGCCGCTCAATAACCTCCTTCTTAATCTCTGAACGCTTGGCCCGCGGAAGCCGATCCGTCCCCGTTGCCTCCATCTCTGCAAGCTCTTCCATCTTGCATTCAGCCCGCAATAAGGCTTGTGGAATCTTTTTTTCCGCCTTAACCAGGGTCAGATACAGTCGTCCGGCAACTGTAGCTGTCTCATAAGTTATATTTCTGTCAAGAAGATGGCGACTTGTTACCCACCCGTGAATCGGCTCGTCCTTCAGCAATTCCAGCGAGGGAAGCGCGTTAGATGCAAATGAAGAAACAACTTCGCCCCCAAGGTTCTCCGAAAGATAAAACATACTCAGACTCAATGAGCCACTCTCAAATCCCATGTCCGCCTCCTTTAGAAATCACAAAACCAATTCCAACCGCCCTGTTCCCCGTCAGAACCCGATCATCAACAACATGCTCCGTTCCTCAACCCCTACTGCATCCAGGGCGTCGAACAATCCCACTTCCTCAACAACGCATCAAGCTATATATAACATCCCACCCCGATTCACAAGAAAGCAAAAATCCCACATCCCACATCTCCCTTCCCCTTTTCGCGCCCTTTAGAAAATTTCGTAGTTAACTCTTCTTTCTTCCTCTCCCCTTCATCATTGAACATTCCGTGTTCATTATTGAATATTCTTCCCCTCCCCACATCCCTTCCCCTTTTCGCGTCCTTTAGCGCATTTCGTAGTTAACTCTTCTTTCTTCTTCTCT
>CAYTRK010000242.1:0-3772 GCA_964440205.1 uncultured Victivallaceae bacterium | reverse complement strand
AGCGCCGCACAGCGCCAGCAGAAAAAGTGTCAATATCTTGCTTTTCATAACTCTAATTAACCTCCATCTAAAAACACAAAATGAGTTCTAATTCCCAACTAACAAATTATTCTCGCTGCCCTCACCTCCTCTCTCCGTAATTGACCAGTGTTACGTTCGGCTTTGTGAAATTCGGCTCACATTGAAAAAAGAAGGCGTTAGAGAGGGGTGAGGCAAATGTTAGAACTTTGTTAGCTGAATTCGGCTTCTTCTGTGGCAGGTTGAACGCTTTTCAGCCAGTTGAAAAAAGAATCCGTTATGCTTTCAGATGAAAGGTAAAGGTTGTTCCCTGTCCGGGACGGCTGTCAACCTCCACTCTTCCATTGTGAGACGAAGCAATATGTTTAACGATAGCCAGACCCAGCCCCGTTCCGCCAAGCTGCCGGCTGCGACCTTTATCAATTCTGTAGAAACGCTCAAACAAACGATCCAGGTGCCGCTTTTCAATGCCCGGCCCGTTATCGGCTACAGAAACAAGAACTTCGTCCTCTTGCCTGTAGGCTTTGATGTTTACTTTAACGCCGACTTCGCCAAACTTAATGGCATTATCGATAAGATTCGCCAACGCCTGTTCCAGAAGCGGGGGATTTATCAGCGCTGCCATATCCTTCTCGCATTCAAAAGCCACCTCAGCGTTCTTTCTTGCGGCTTTTTCAGAGCAGATATCAATTGATTCACGGATAACGCCGTACAGGCGTTGCCTGCGAAGCTCTACAGTGTTTCCGCCGTTTTCATGTTCAATGCTGGACAGGCTCAGGATATCGCGTATAAGTAAATCAAGCCGGTTTACCTGCTTTTCAATGATTCCAAGAAAATGACGCTGTTCATCCTTGTCTGTCATCGGGCTGTCAATCAGCGTTTCCACAAATCCCTTTATGGACGTGACAGGTGTCTTAAGCTCGTGCGAGACATTTGCCACAAAATCCCGCCTGAGCTTTTCAAGCCTCTTGATACGCGACACATCGTTAAGCACCAGAAGGGCGCCTATGCGTCTGCCGTCGGGGTCAATCATAGCGGTGCCATTGGCCTGGAGGATTCTCTCGCCTTCTCCTTCAAGCGTTATTTCATCCTCTACAGATTCTCTGCTGGACAACGCTTTGCGGGCAAATGCCTGCAACTGAGGGATCCTGACCGCCTCCTGGATGCTACGTCCGTTAACACGGCCATGTTCAAGTCCCAGGACGTTTGCGGCAGCCGCGTTTGTGTGCAAAATGCGTTCATCGTCATCAAGCGCGATTACACCTTCCCGCATGCTGGATAATACCGCGGCCTGCTCTTTGCGTTGTTGTTCTTCGGCCCTGATCATTGCCTGAAGCTCAGCGCCCATGTTGTTCATTGCTTCCGCAAGCCTCGCCATCTCTTCACAACGGGGAACGTCAAGTCTTGCGGTGAGGTCTCCTGCCGCGAATTTTTCTGCACCCTCGGTAATGCGTCCAAGCGGGCTGGTAATCCGGTGAGAAACCACTAGAACCACTACTCCGGCCAATATGACTACAAATACGGCGGCAAAGCCAATGCGTCTATAGGCCGCGGAAATAGCTTTGTTAACAGGGTCAAGCGATACAGAGACGCGCAGCACCGCTACTACAGCGCCCTTCTTTTCAACAGGAAAACCAAGATACATAGCCTCTGTTCCAGAACGGCTGTCATGCCGGCGATTCGCTGTCACTTCGCCGCTTAAGGCTCTAACAACTTCCAAACGTCTGCCGATATTCGGAATGTCCGAAGAGGGTTCGAGCGAATCGCCTATGACGCGTCCTGATGGTAATGCCACGGTAAAACGGACTCCATCAAGTCTTCCAAGGTCTCGACATACCTTCCGGGCAATTTCCGGGGAAACGGGGTTGGACTTTTCAAGCAATTCCTCAACAGCCAGCTTGGCGCTCTTGCGAAGATCGTTGCGGATATAGTCCAGGTAAAAGCTCTCCACAGATTCGAACGCATACCATGCAACAGCGGCAAGAGAAATAAGTATTACAAGCAGGTAGGAAGGATATAGCTGCCAGAGAAGCCCTTTGCGTTGCATGTGTAAACCCCGTATCCGATCTGCGCCGCAGGCGCTTCAGATGCCGCTCTTGAACCTGTAGCCCACACCCCGAACTGTTTCTATATAGTTAGAACAGTTCTTCAGCTTCTTGCGCAAACCGACAATCTGCACGTCCACAGAACGATCGGTCACGGGATAATCCTCGCCCCTCACCGCGTCAACTATCTGATACCGTGTAAAAACAACGCCGGGACGGCGCGCGAGAAACTCCAGAACGCGGAACTCGGTGAATGTTAAAACAATAACTTCTCCGTCTATGAGAACCTGATGTCGAACCGGATCTATTTCGAGGTTCCCCCGCCTTATTACCGACTCCGAATCCGGCGCCGCTGCGTCGTTGCGCCGCAGCACAGCCCTGATGCGAGCCAGCAGCACTCGGGGACTGAACGGCTTGGTCACATAGTCGTCAGCTCCGACTTCCAACCCGCTTACCACATCGGCCTCTTCACCCTTTGCAGTCAACATTACAACAGGTATCCCCCGGGTCTCGGAATCCGCCCGCAATTGTTTGCATACGCTGAGCCCGTCAATTCCGGGCAGCATAAGGTCAAGAATTATCAGGTTGGGTTTCTTGGATTTCACTTTCTTCAAGGCGCTTTCGCCGTCGTCAACGCAGATAACTTCGTACCCCTCTTTCCCCAGATTGTAACGCATCAATTCCTGAATATCTTCTTCATCTTCAACTACCAATATTCGGTCACTTGACATTGTTTCACCTCTTCCGGCGTTTCGACGGTCAAAAGCCCCGCTTTCTTTTACTTCCAAACTGCTCCTGACTGCCTTCATCATATACTCCTGAATGAATTTAAGCAACTCTCCTTACGGTTTATTGAGCTACGCCTGCGAGTCATTTTACTCATTCCTCATATTAGACTGATCTATATGCTTGGTGTTTTTCATCAATAGATCAGGTTAGACACTCAAGTTAGGTTTATGTTAGCGAACGTTTAGAATTAGCCTAACACGCAACCAAAGGCTTCTGGCAAGTTGCAAGTTATTGGAAAGGTAGGCGCATATATATTTCCAGTGTCGCCGTGAGTTTTTTGCCGTCATTGACTACTGCCAAAGACCTGATATCTTTTGCATGTGAACTCGATCGAAGTCCATCTGAAACCCGAAGGCAGAGAAATCACCTGCGAGCAGGGAACAACAGTCGATTGTCTGGTGGAAAGCGCAGCTTCATCGGCCGGCATGCCTTATATCGCCGCTCGCGTGAATAACGATGTGGTGTCGCTTTCCTATCCCCTCCATGTCAACTGCGAGGTGACCTTTCTTACAATGGCCGATCCGCATGGCTGGCGGATCTACAGAAGGTCCCTGGCGTTTATACTGGCTAAGACTGTCCGTGAAACATTTCCTTCCGCAAAATTTTCCGTCGACCACTCTTTCGGACTGGGTCTCTATTGCAGTTTTACAAACGCTGATGGCTCCGGGCAGGGCATAACGCCGGAAGAACTGGCCAGGCTGACCGAAGAAATGAATAAACTGGTCGAGGCAAATCTGCCTGTGGAAAGGCGCAAGATATCTTTCGCCGAAGCCAGGCTCCTGACTGAATCCACCCTGAATTTCCTGTGCGTCAGTGGTCCAATACGCCTCGGACTTGAGCTTCATGAATAGATCCGGTTAGCCCACATATCTCACAGAATTTCGTAGCGAGAGCGTGGAGAGTGCCGCTGCGGGGGTGCA
>CAYTRK010000241.1:1716-3774 GCA_964440205.1 uncultured Victivallaceae bacterium | reverse complement strand
TAGAATGTAGCGCTATGTGTTTAAAGCGTCGAGAGAAGTTTTTAACATGTGTGGCTGGCTTGATTATTTGTTCCAAGGGCCATAAACAGGGCGCTAACCATGGTTTTAAGTGTCCTGCAAGAAAGAAGGAGTGTCACTATCAAGGCTTGTATCATTGGCGTTTCCGGTTACGGTGAGGTTCACTACAATCTTATGGTTGCCTCGCAGGCTGAAGGCAAGGTGGAGATTGTCGGCGCCGCGATCATCAATCAGGACGAGGAAGCTGAAAAATGCGCCATTCTTAAAGAGCTGGGCTGCCGCATATTCAATGATGACCGCACTATGCTTGGGGAGCTTCGCGGTGTTGCCGACTTCTGTATGATTCCCACTGGAACGCCTCTGCATCGGCCCATGACCGTGAGAGCGCTGGAGGCTGGTATGCATGTGCTGGTGGAAAAACCGGCTGCGGGCTGTGTCGAGGATGTGCGTGCCATGCAAAGAGCGGCCGAAAAGGCGAACAGAATTGTTGCTGTTGGATATCAACAGATGTATACGTCTGCGACTTCGGCCACGAAGCAACTCCTTTTGAACGGAAAGATCGGCAAGCTTATATCCCTCAAGTGTCTGGCGTTATCGCCTCGAAATCATGCCTATTACCAGAGAAACAATTGGGCTGGGAAGTTGACGGTCGACGGATTGCCTGTCAATGATTATCCCTTTAACAATGCGTTTGCACACGACCTAATGATGATGCTTTTTATGGCGGGCTCTACTGAACTCGGTACGGCTATGCCGGTTGCGGTCGAGGCCGAGCTATACCGGGCCAATGCCATTGAAAGCGTGGATACCGCCTGCATGCGGATTGAAACATCCGAGGGCGTGCCCATTCTTTTTTACGGGACTCATGCCTGCCGAGACAGATCAGGTCCGGAAATCTATATCCGCGGAACCGAAGGATCGATAGTCATAACGCACGAAGGCAATTGTGTCTCGCCCGCCGGCGGGCAACCCGTTTCGTTTGCCAAGGGCGGAAATCATAAGGCACGCCAGATCATGATGGCATCGGTGCTCGACGCGCTGCAAGGGGGAGCCTCGTTCGTATGCGACCTGGATATGGCAAGCCGTCAGACCATGGTCGTTGATGCCATACGCGAGCAATGCGCGATAACGCCTGTAAAAGGAGAGATTCTTCGGACGGAAAACGAACCGGCGACCACCGTCATCCCCGGCATCGAGGAAACGTTGTGCCAGGCTTTCGAGAAGGAAGAAATGCCGTGCGGAATCACGCCTGGATAAAGCCGTTTGGGTTGAGAATTATTGTATGTTGGTGTGCGGGTGGAAAGGCGCTTAGTGGGTGAAGGGTCAGAGCGAGAAAATAGAAAACAGGCCGTATTTTACAGTGTTTGAGATTACAGGAAATTCCTTCCCATCAACCAAACGATCGGGTACATTCAGCACCGGTTGGGCGTGAACTGGGGTCTTGATGACTCCAGAACAAGGTTTTGCGTCAGCAATGAGCTTTTTTACGAGAAGAGTACTGACACAAACTGATATAATATTGTGGAAAGATGATTTATGACGTTACGCTATAGACAGGTGCATCTGGATTTTCACACATCACCGGAAATTCCGGGAATTGGAAAAGCCTTTAACAAGAAGGAATTTCAGAATACTCTTCAGATGGCGCGCGTTAATTCTGTAACCTGTTTTTCCAAGTGCCACCACGGTTGGTCGTACCATCCCACAGAAGTAGGCAAGATACATCCCCACCTTAACTTTGATCTTTTGCGTGCTCAGTTTGATGCCTGCCGCGCGATTGACGTTAATGTTCCCGTCTACATTTCCGCGGGCTTCGACAACATGGTTACCGAATCACATCCCGAATGGCGTGAAGTTCGTCCGGATGGTGGTTTTTTCGGTGGTGCGAGCAAACCTGTTAGCGCCGGATTTCATAGGATGTGCTTTAACGGACCTTACCTTGATTATCTGTGCGACCAGATTGTTGAAGCCGTTCGTCTGTTTCCTGATTGCCACGGTATATTTCTGGATATTATCAGTCAGATGGACTGTTGCTGTCCT
>CAYTRK010000241.1:0-1706 GCA_964440205.1 uncultured Victivallaceae bacterium | reverse complement strand
TTCGGATCATCGCTGGCAGATTGCTGATGGGGCCCTGGAAAAATATTTCGAGCAGTCCACCGCCGCCGCACGCATTGACAATCCGAATATGCCGGTTTTTCATAACAGCGGGCATATTAATAAGGGTAATCGAAGTATTCTTAAGTATTTCAGCCACCTCGAAATCGAGAGCCTGCCGACTGGTGGCTGGGGGTACGACCACTTCCCTCTCTCAGCTAAGTACTGCAGTGGTTTGGACATGGACTTCCTTGGCATGACTGGAAAGTTCCACACCTCATGGGGTGAATTTGGAGGTTTCAAACATCCGAATGCGCTGCGTTACGAATGCGCTGCGATGGTAGCGTTCGGGGCGAAATGTTCGGTTGGGGACCAGCTACATCCCGACGGACGACTTGACGAAAGCACATACAGCACAATAGGTGATGCATACGCCGATATTGAGCTCAAAGAACCCTGGCTTGACCATGCTGATCCTGTTTCGGATATCGGACTCTTCTCCTCCGAATCCATACACAAGAGTTTCCGTTCCTCGGATGCTGATGAAGGTGCGGTACGGCTCCTGCTTGAAGGCCATTTTCTCTTTGACGTGTTGGATGGGGACATGGATTTCGAAAAATATAAAATGCTGATTTTGCCCGGTGATATACGTCTGAATGCGGAGTTGAGGGAACGGCTCCAGTGTTACCTCGACAATGGAGGCAAGCTGATGCTGACAGGTGAAAGCGGGCTCAACACGGACGGAAGCGCATTCCAACTTGATATTGGCTGTACACATTATGGAGCCAGCCCCTTTCAGCCTGATTTTATACGCCCCGACGAACGGATCGCGCCTGATTTTGTTTCCTCTCCTTTTGTTATGTATCTGCCCTCACAGCGGATCAAAGCGGTAGATGCCGAATCCCTTGGGCAAATTTACGATCCCTACTTCAACCGTAACGTGTTCCATTTTTGCAGTCACCAGCATGCGCCTAACAGGCCTGAACCCAGTGGCTATGACTCCGGAGTGCTTTATGACAACATACTTTACCTTGCCCATCCGGTATTCAAAGCCTATCGTGGCAGCGGAGCTGTCGTGCTCAAACAGTATATCATCAATGCCATCGATCTTTTGCTCTGCGATCAAGCCTCGATACGTACCAACATGCCTTCTACAGGGCGGATCACCCTGAATCATCAGGTTGCGCAGCGGCGATATATACTGCATTTGCTGTTCGCCAACAAGTTAAACAGAGGCGGAAAACTGAATGGCAAAAACCTTGTCGAAAGCAGAGCCCTGGGTTCAAGAGAAATTATTGAGGATTTGCTTCCTCTGTGCGACACCGAGGTGACTCTCGCGTTGGGTAATGATATCAAACGCGCCGTCATGGTTCCCGACGACAAGGAACTTCGAATTGAAAGAAATGATACGGTTATCAAGTTGAGGGTGGATAAGTTCACCTGTCACGCCATGATAGCACTGGAATATTGATTTAATCTGCGAAGAGCGGTCGAACCATGACGTTTTCCTTCTAGTTTGACCCGAATATTTACAGATGGTTTAATGGGAAAACAACATAAGGAGATCACAACTGAGAGTAAAGGCAAAACTGCTGGCATGGCAAGGAGGCTTACTTATGGCTGCTATTGTTGCATCATCGGGTGGCGAACCGGCTTATAAGGAACACATTCGGGACGGAGTCATCCGCAATGGCGACCACAACTATGAC
>CAYTRK010000240.1:0-3779 GCA_964440205.1 uncultured Victivallaceae bacterium | reverse complement strand
CCGGGGAGAGAGCGTTGACCCCCGTCCAGGCCCGCTACAAAGGGCGCCAGGTGGAACGGCTCCGGGCGGAGGTCGTGCCGGTTATTGAGGGATTCTTAGAATAGGCCGCGGGTGTCGTGGTCCTCTATCGTGTGGCTCAACTGGACGTTTTCGATCACGGCGTCTGCATAATTGACCCGACCGACGATAGTGAAAGTCGTCGATTCACCTTCCTGGAGGCTTATCTCTGCTTGCCACGTCGTACTATCCCCGCCGGAAAGGTCATAGAAAGCGTTGACAGTCGCTCTGGTGATATCGACGTTCCCCGTGTTCTCCGCGCGGACTTCCGCAGCAAGATTCGTGAACGTGGTGCCGCTGTACTCGTAGAAATCAACAAGATCGACGCTCATCGTCGCCTGGACGGAGCAGCCCGACAGCGCCGCAATGATACCGACGAGAATAAGTACCTGTTTCATCTCTACTCCCCGCGATCTTTGAGACCGCTATTGTTAACAAATAAACTGATGATATTTCCTTGCCGAGAATGGCGGTAGGTCAATGCGCCTATCCTTCCGTTCCGTTGGATTTGCCGTAATCAGGTGGATTTTCAGCGACCCGGAGAGATTTCTTTTGTTCGGCCTCTCTGATCACGCTTTTTTCCCAGGCCAGTCGATCCAGGCCGATCCTCAAAAGCTTTTTAGCCTTTCCTGCGAAGTCTTCACCGTCTCGCTCTGGAAGAGATTCGATGCGGTCCACCAGATCTTTCGGGAGCCTCAACGTCTTCTGAATACTCTTGCCGGTGTCACTCACAAGTCCTCCCGTCCCTCCCTGCTATAGATTGTAACTCATTGCACTACACTTGACTACGTTTCTCCGTACGAATCCCATTGACATACAATGAATCCCGTGTTAGATTAAACGCATGGAAAAAGTAGTTCGGGTGCAGAAGAGCATTGCCCTACCTGATCATCTGGTCAAAGAAATCGAAGAGCGGAGCCGGAAAGAGCACCGGTCTTTTTCGAATATGGCTGAAGTCATACTTGAGGAAGCCCTCAAGTCCCAGGTAACAGATGAACACCGACAACCCACGAGAGTTTGACGACTACGCCCAGGCGTTCGCCGCTAGTCGAGCGGCCGGCGCGGCGATAGTCGCCCGGATCGGTGACGAGGTTACCAGGATCGGCCCGGGATTGGCTTACGAGCCGGTGAACTTTGAGTACCAGAAGCCGGAGGTTCCGAAAAAGTGACATTGACCGTTGTTGAAACGCCGGGAGAGCTGACCCGATACGAAGCAGCAAAGCGCGCTATCGCGGAGGCCAAAGCGGTGGACGAAGTAAAGAGCATTCACGACAAGGCAACCGCCATTCGTGCCTACGCGAAACAGGTCAACGACAAGCAGATGGAGATCGACGCCGTCGAGATCCGCATCCGCGCCGAGCGCCGCCTTGGAGAGATGCTCCAACAGCAGAAGGAAACGGTGGGGCTGGCTCCGGCTGGAAGGCCGAGAAAAATCGGTGCCGATGCGGAACCAATTTCCGACAAGGTGCCAACCCTCGCCGAAGTCGGCATAGACAAGAAGCTTTCGGCCCGCTCTCAGGCTATCGCCGCGATCCCGGAGGAAGACTTCGAGACGGCCCTTTCCGAGCATCGAGACAATCAGAAAGCAGTGACCCAAGCGACCATGGACAAGCTCGCGAAGCAAGGCGAAGAGGCCAAGAGCGAAGAAGAGCGCCGTCGGGAGAAGTCCGGCCGCCCCGAATGGATGTCCGTCGAAGAGTTCCGGCAAGGCGTTAGCGCGGGAGGTTGGGTCAACACATTTGTCTTAGAGACCCGAGGGTTCGACCCCGGCCATATAGCGACCCGATGTCTACCGGACAATATCGTCCCGCTTGCAATCAAGAACACAAAGACCGCTATCGAGTGGTTGGAAAGATTTCTACACGCCCTGGAGGAACGCCGTGTTTGAAAACGAAATCAGAGAAATCGTTACTGATTTGACTGGGCCAAGAGACCGTGCGGTCTCGTCGATGGAGTTTGTAGCCGCGCTGATAGATCGGTGGGGTGTTCATCACGACCAGGATCCGCGCTACCAACTCGCGACTTGGGAGAAGATCAAGGACGAAGTTCAACAAATCGTCCGGGGCATGAAGCGCAAGGCGGAGCTCCCAACTGCCCAGCGGGATCTGTTTGACTACTCTCATCTACAGGCTTTGTACGTCGTCGACTCCGACGGTCTGTCCCAGGTTGTGCCGCTCGATCTTATGACGCGGGAGCAACTAGAAGCCAAGGAAATGGAACACAGGGCCCAGGGCCGTGGCCACTACCAACACGCTGAGGAGCTTAAGCGTTTCATCACGCAGAAGTTCGACTATGGCGACGAGAGCTTATTGAGGGTTGCGCAATGACACAGGCTCAGAAAGTCCTCGAGCATCTGAAAGAGGGCCACTCGATTACGTCCCTGGAGGCGCTCCGGCGCTACGGGATCATTCAGCTACCGAAGCGGATCTTCGATATCCGGCGGATGGGATATTCCGTCCCGGCGACTCTGAAAACGGTTCGGAATCGGGACGGGGAAAAGACCCGGGTTGCAGAGTATCGCTTGGCCTCGGGGAGGGAAAGATGATTTACGTCTCTCTCGGTGGAAACAAAGGCGCAGTGGTGGAGATGTAGCGGCAGGTTTTTGGGTAAATTCGGATAAAAACGATAGGCCTCCCAAAGGCGGAGCAGTTCATCCACCATCAGTGTTATCTGGTCATCGGTTAACTTTTCGGCCGGCGGGAAATTTTCCTTCGCAATGCCAAACCATTCCTGCATGGGTTTAGCTTCGGCATTTTCCCATTCAATCACATACGCGATGCCCTCGGCTTCCGGCGGGATGTCGTAGTATGGTTTGACGGGCAGGTTCCTGGCTGCCCGGCGCATGTCGGCGATGAGGTGTTGGAGGTAGTTTTGCATGTTGCTCAAATTTTCATGATTTTGGAATCTCTAATAAAGCCCACAAGATAAAAATTTATACGCTCATATTTGTAATGAGACAGATCGACTTTTTGTGATGTTTTCGTTAAACCGCAAAATATAACTGATAAGCTAAACTACCGAAAGTTCTTCCATCATGGCCTTGGGCCTTTGGTTTTTGACGCGGTATTTTGCAAGTAATTCCTCAACTATTCCTTCCGATTCATAAAAGCTGAACAGGTAATGGCTATCCTTTTTCATGGGATTCTGTTTCAACGGTATATTCATCACCACTTCCCTGAACCTCGGCAATCCATGTGCCTTTGACATTCCGGTTTAGGTCCGGGATGGCGCATCCACGATAACATTCTTCTCCGCGCCCCAAAATTATTGGTAGTATCTGATATGTGAATTTTTGAAAGTGCGTTTATTGGTTTCATTTTGATTGTGTTTATGAATGCATAGCCAGCCTTATGAAAATAAGACTCCTATCCTGATCATTCTGGACTTCGGGCTACGATCCATTGAGTTTAAGCAATATTTTTAGGGAAGTGAATAGTGTGGTCATCATTGGTGTACTTTACTAAAATTCAGTAAAATAAGCCGGCTTTAAAATGGTTTACATTGAGATTTTGTGTATATTTGACAGCATGAAAAAATACCGGGCAATAATCATTGATAATGAAAAGAGTTTACGCGATGCACTGGCGTTGTTACTTACAGAAAATTGCCCTGAAATCGCCTTATGCGGATCAGGAGCATCAGCCTGGGAGGGGAGGCAAATACTAAAAACCACAGATGTTGACTTCATTTTTCTTGATATTTCGATGCCCGGAGAGGATGGT
>CAYTRK010000239.1:0-3799 GCA_964440205.1 uncultured Victivallaceae bacterium | reverse complement strand
GCGGTGATTGATAAGAGATTGGATAAGGATAGAAGGTGAATTATCAGGAGTTTTTGAGGCAGAAGGTCGTGACGCACTCTGAACACGGATTCGACACCAAGGTTGGAAACGACCTTCTCTTCCGCTGGCAGCGGGCCGTCACGGAATGGGCGGTAAAGAAGGGTAAGGCCGCCCTCTTTCTCGACACTGGACTTGGGAAAACAGCTATCCAACTCCAGTGGGCGGCCGAGATAGTCAAGGCTGGACATGGTGACGTGATAGTAGTAGCTCCCTTAGCCGTATCTCAACAAACTGTCAGAGAGGGCAGGAAGTTCGGCATAGAGGTCAACCTTTGTCGGGAGCCGGAAGACGTGCGGCCAGGCATCAACATAACCAACTACGAACGAATAGATAGGTTTGACGTGACGGATTTTGCAGGGGTTGTACTCGATGAGAGCTCTATTCTGAAGAGCTTTTCCGGGGTAGTGAAGAACCGACTGATGCAGTCGTTCCGAGATACAAGATTTAAGCTCGCGGCTACGGCAACCCCGAGCCCGAATGATCATATGGAAATCTTGAATCATGCCGATTTCCTGGACGTTATGCGGTCCTCTGAGGCGCTCGCTATTTGGTTCATTAACGACACTATGAACATGGGTAGCTACAAGCTTAAAGGACATGCAAAGAAGGACTTTTGGCGATGGGTGAGCTCATGGGCGGTAGGAATGCAAACGCCGGCCGATATCGGGTATGACGACGAAGGCTATAAGCTTCCCAGCCTTACCGAAAAAGAGATAATCGTCGACGTTGATGAATCGGTCCATACCGAAGGCGAATTGATTAGGAACCCGGACATGAGCGCCACGGGCTATCATCGAGAGAAGCGAATTACGGCGCCGGCCCGGGTGGCGGAAGTTGCAAAGCTCGTCAATGGCGACTCGGAACAATGGGCCGTGTGGTGTGAGACAAACGAAGAAGCTGACTTGTTACGGGCGTCCATCCCGGACGCGGTAGAGATTAGAGGCAGCCATACAGCCGACCGAAAAGAACAGGCCGCCATGGACTTTGTTGATGGGTCAATCCGCGTGCTTGTGTCGAAGCCGTCAATATTCGGATTTGGCCTCAACTTCCAGAATTGTCACAACGTCGCCTTTTGTGGGCTGTCGTATTCATACGAGGACTACTACCAGGCTATCCGGCGCTTCTATCGATTCGGCCAGCAAAAGCCGGTCAATGTGTGGATCGTAATCGCTAAGACCGAAAGGAACGTGCTATCTGTGGTGAGGCAAAAGATGAGCCGACACGCCGACATGAAAGAGCACATGGTAAACGAGATCGGAAACGAAAACATAGGGCGACGGAAGTATGCGCTTGATTATCCTATTAACAACACGCTGGAGGTACCCCGATGGTTGAAGTCGGCGTAACAGAACAGAAGATAACGGACAAATACGCGGCCTATTGCGGTGACTCGGTAGAGGTGATTCGGGGCCTTCCGTCCGATTCAGTCCATTTCCCGATCTTTTCACCACCCTTTGCCAACCTCTATATCTATTCGGACAGCTATCGTGACATGGGCAACACCAAGGATATGGCCGAGTTCATAGAGCATTATGATTATCTGGCCGGTGAGCTTCTTAGGATAACCATACCCGGACGAGTAGCGGCGGTCCATTGTAAGGACTTGGTCCGGTATAAGGGCCGGGATGGCACGGCGGGTATCGTTGATTTCCCGGGAGAGTTAATTCGGTCTATGGAGCGGGCCGGTTGGTCATATCATAGCCGCGTCACAATTTGGAAGGATCCGGTTATCGAGATGCAGCGAACTAAGGCGCACGGGCTACTATACAAGCAGCTACGCAAAGACTCGACCCATTCACGGCAAGGTCTGGCGGAATACTTGCTGATCTTCCGAAAGTGGGCCGAGGACTACGTGGATCCGGAGCCAGTGACCCATACTAAAGACGACTTTCCCCTTGATCAGTGGCAGGAATGGGCATCTCCCGTATGGAACACTATCAACCAAACGAGAGTGTTAAACGCAAGGCTTGCCAGAGATTCTGAAGACGAAAAGCACATATGCCCTCTTCAATTAGACATTATTGAACGATCGGTGCTCATGTGGACGAACCCCGACGACGTGGTATTTTCGCCCTTTATGGGCATCGGCTCGGAGGGAGTAACGTCTATCAAGCTCGGTCGTCGTTTCGTCGGGATTGAACTAAAAGAGGCGTATTGGCATCACGCCATATCATTCCTCGATGACGTAGCACAGAGCAGTCAACTCAATCTATTCGAGGCGATGACTACTGAAGTAGTCACAGAGAGCCAAGAGGAGCCAGCATGAGGAAAATACGTATCGAATCGCCGAGGCCGCTACGGGGCTATCGGGAGTTTTTGGTCAAGCAGGACGTGACGACAGTAGCCGGGAATCTCATCAAACGATGGATCTACGAGGTTCCCGAATCGCGAACGACAGACGCTATCCGATTGGGCGGGGAGATAGCGGGGGAGGTGACATGACGTTGCTGGGATTTATCTTGACGGCTTTCGGGGCCGTGGCGGCATGGGTGGCCATAACGATTTGGATTTTGTCGCTTGTCGTTAAGCATCAAAAAGAACAGCGGGCTAAGTACCTGCGGGAGAGAGGACTTTGAGAATGCAAGTATTTGAGCCGGAGGCAAACCTCCCCGGCGCCGAGGTTATCGGGACCTACGCCGAAATGGCCGGAGACGATTGGCATAACCTACGAAAGACCGGTGTAGGCGGATCAGAGGCCGGGGTTATCCTTGGCATGTCGCGCTATTCAAGCCCCTTGGCATTGTGGGCAGAGAAAACCGGGAGAATGCCAAGGGAGGAGATAGACAGCGAGTTTGCCGAGATGGGGACGCTTCTGGAGCCGTTCATCCGGCGGGAGCTTGTAGGGCCGTACCTGAGCGAGCGCATAGGGATAGGCGTTGATATCGTCGAGCCGACGGCTATGTATCAGTCCAAGGAGTGGCCGTGGATGCTCGCAAACGTCGACGGCTTTGTGCTCTACGACGGGCGGACCAAGGGTCTCGAAATCAAGACCGGCACAAGCTACCAAGTCAAGGATTGGGGCGGCGTCGATGGCGATGAGCTACCAGACCGCTACTACGCCCAGGTACAGCACTATATGGCGGTCCTCGGGCTTGACTTGTTCTTTGTCTTTGGCGTGATCGGTAACCAACGCCTCCTCCGGTCGGTCCCACGAAACGACCGATTCATAGCGGATTTGGTCGAGCGGGAGCGGGCCTTTTGGGAGGCCGTCGAATCGAACGACCCGTTACAAGCTCCGGCCCCGATGGGACTTGATTCCGACATGGATGCTATTTGGGCGCTTGGAGACCCGCGGCAGGATGAGATGGCGGACCTATCGCCGGTCGACCACAAGATGAAAGAACAGATAAAGGAAATGGAGAAGGTCAGCAAAGCGTACCTCCAGGAAATTGCGCTTGCCCTTGGCAATGCCAAAAAGGGCGAGTCTGACACGGCCAAGGTCTCGATGGTCGAGTTCGAGCGGGCAATGTTCGACTCCAAACGATTCGAGCAGGAAAACCCAGAGCTTGCGGAAGAGTACAAACGGACTGTAGAGGTCAGGTATCCACGGATAAGCGGGAAGGGGCCTCACGTTGAATAGAGATAATTTCGGCAGCGCTGATGAGATTATTCTCGAAGCTAAAGAAAAACATAAACCCATTATCACTTTTGCGATGTTTTCTGGCGAACATGATTCTTTAGCCGTTACGCACTGGGCTATGGGCAATGGCCACGCCGATGCGGTAGCTCATATAAACAC
>CAYTRK010000238.1:0-3841 GCA_964440205.1 uncultured Victivallaceae bacterium | reverse complement strand
TATACGGTTAAGGGTGGCGGGTAAGAATTGCGTTTAAGTGTCTGAATCCGTACACCTAATCGCTCCTCTTACTCGGATACATTTACCCGACTCACTTACCCGGTCTTCTCCCCCATCCCCCTCTCTCCACGAATGCACAACCCACCAACGCACAAACTCACATTTCCTCTCCCTCATCCCCCTCCCAAATCCCTTTCGCGTCCTTTAGCGCCTTTCGTAGTTAAAATCTTCTTCTTCTCTCCCTCCCCGACGTCCGTAAGCCGTAGTCTCCACTCCCCTACATCCACAGCCCGCCATCGACATGCAGCGCCTGGCCGGTGATATATCCGGCATCTTCGGACATAAGGAACGCCACTGTTTCGGCTATCTCTTCGGGATTGCCGAACCTTCCCATCGGGATTTCTATTGCCTGCCGGTTCTTTTCCGGGATATTGCGTGTCATGTCGGTTTCTACAAATCCCGGAGAAACTGCGTTAACCCTGATATTAAACCGGGCAGCCTCGTATGCCAGGCTTTTCGTCATGCTGACCAGTCCGGATTTTGCTGCAGCATAATCCGGACCCATCCATTTGCCCGGGCCGTGTGCGGCGAGCGACGCGATGTTTACTATACTTCCGCGCGAGTTGCGGCGCATCAGGCTGTAGGCATGCCTGGAGATCAGCATCGCCGATTCGAGATTGATCCTGAACGTGCGGCGCCACTTTTCGATAGTCATGCTGCGGAAAGCTGCGGCTTTTCCCATGCCCGCGTTATTAACCAATCCGTCGATCCTGCCCGCTTTTTCAACAAATGAGTCAACCATGTCGGGGGCGTCTTCGGGCTTGTCCAGGTCGCAACACACGGCAACCGCTGATCCAATTTGGGCGCACACTTCTTCAACGCGGTCCATATTTCTGCCGTGTATGCCTACTGTGGCTCCGGTCCGAGCCAAACGATGCGCGATTGCCTTGCCTATCCCGCGGGTTGATCCAGTTATAAGTACACATTCAGAGCTGCTCATGGTGTTTGCCTGCTGTTTCAGAATATTGCTCAGGAACCGAGGATTCTCTTATCCTCATCCAGAAAGATCCCCTGGAGGTTCATGCGCAGCGCTTGCGGGTTGCTGGCAAAACGCATGCCTTCTTCTTCGGTTATAAAGCCGCCTTTTATGAGATCGTAGATCGACTGATTAAACGTCTGCATGCCGTCGTCGCGGCCTGTTTCTATGGCTGCAGCCAGACTATCAATCTGATTCTTTTCAAGCAGTCTCTTGACGGTAGAGGTGTTTATTAGAATTTCGACCGCCGGCACTGCTGTTCCCTGCGTATCGGGAATCAGTCTCTGGCAGACTACTGAATAAAGGTTTCCCGCTAAGGCCAGGCGAATCTGATTCTGTTCGTCAGCAGGGAAAACGTCCAGTATTCGAGGCACTGCCAGATCTGCGGAAGAAGCGTGGAGGGTTGACAGCACCAGGTGCCCGGTTTCCGCGGCAAGCAGCGCTGTACGGATACTGAGCCTGTCGCGCATTTCACCAATCAGGATAACATCCGGATCCTGTCGCATGAGGTGTTTAAGCGCGTTCTGGAAGTTCATAGTGTCCAGACCGACTTCCCGCTGGGTGATAACGGATTTGTCATCGATAAACATATATTCGACCGGATCTTCAACGGTGATAATGCGCCGTTTCTGTGTCTGGTTAATTTCAGATATAATGGCAGCAAGAGTTGTTGATTTACCGCTGCCGGTTGTTCCGGAAAGCAGGATGATACCTCTTGATATATGCGCGAGATCCGCGAGTTGTTCAGGAAGCTTGAGCTGCTTGAAATTCGGGATTTCCGTGTTCACCTTCCTCATAGCGATGGTTGGCACTCCCTGGGCAAGAAAAATGTTTACCCTGAAGCGTGCTACACCTTCTTCGCTATATGAAAAGTCCGCCTCGTGTTCCGCTCTGAACTGTTTCATAAGGTAAGGCGGCATGATATCTTCGACTATCTGATTCAGATAGTCTGCTGGCACCTCTTCGAACCCGCTCTTTTTCAATTCCCCGTGAACCCTGAAATACGGCTCCGAGTCAGCCTTTATATGAACATCGGACGCATCTGCTTCCACAGCCTTCTCAAGAAGTTCTCTCACTACTGACATATTTGCTTTCCTCCTTTTCCATTCGCGCTCGCAGCAGGAATTGCGGGTTAAGTGAGTCGGGTAAGGGTATACGGTTAAGGGTGGCGGGTAAGAATTGCGTTTAAGTGTCTGAATCCGTACACCTAAACGCTCCTCTTACTCGGATACACTTACCCGACCTGCTTACCCGGTCTTCTCCCCCTCTTACCCCTCCCACATCCCTTTCGCGCTCTTTCGCGCCTTTCGTAGTTAAAATCTTCCCTTCTCTTCTTCTCTTGCCCTTGATCATTGAATATTCCGTGTTGGATATTGGATATTCTCCCTTCTCCGCACATCCCACATCCTCCGTCCAACACTTTCCCCTCATCTCATCCTTATCATCATAACCAATCCTGCTCCCATGAATACTATATTCGATATCCATGCAGCAAGCCAGGGTGCAATAAAGCCGCTTTTTCCCATTAGACTTCCGATCTGCATAAACGCCCAGAAAGCCAGGAAAAGTGCTATTGCTATCAGGACCCCCGTTAGAGCATCCTGCCGCGCATTCTGCATTCCGGCCGGGATACCAAGCAATATAACAATGAAACAGGCCCAAGGCAACGCAAGCCGTGTATGCAGGATGGTTTTTCTCCGCGCTGTTTCTTTTTCCGAAAGATTCTGGTGGCGTTGCAGATGTCTGAGCAGTTGCATCGAAGACATGAACTCCGGAGGTTTTCTGTCGTTTACAAATGCCTCCGGATTCTCAGTCAATTCCGGCATTTCTGTGCCGTAGGGGTAGGGGGGGATGGCAGTTGTCTCGTGCAGACCTCCTTCAGCGGTATATTCTTCTATTTTTCCGTCAAAAAACCACCATGTTCCGTCCATCCATTCGGCTCTGGCGGCGCTTATTCTTTCCATTACATTGAGCGTTTCCGGGTTTTCCTTAACCAGCTCGACTTTATGCAGCACCGAAGGATGGTGCAGGTCCATTTTCTGCACCCACCATCGACGATTCTCGCTGGCATTGTAGAAGGGCTGATTATGTACAATTTTGTGTTCCACTGGTTTCATGTTGTTGTATCTCAAATCCCGTTCCCATTGCATGGCCGCCGGGACCGCTGTCTCTTTGATTACCGCCGAGAAAAGGCTCATCACAAAACCGATGATAAGGAAAGGCATCGCTATCAGGTAAACGCTTACTCCGCCAGCACGCATGGCGGTTATTTCGTTGTTGCGGCCAAGCTGCCACAGTGTATACAGCGTAGCGAAGAGGAGCGCAGCGGGGATCAGGTACTCAAGAGACGGCGACATTCTTGCGGCAAAAAAAAGCGCAACCATATGTATCGGGAGTTCCGCCTTCATGACTCTTCCGAAGCGGCCGAACAAATCGCATAGCAGGAATATCAGCGAAAACCCGAGCACGCAGTAGAGCAGGGGAGGCAGGTATTCCCTTAGAAGATGTTTGAAGACAATTTTCATATGTATCATAAGTCTACATTTCAAACCCTGATCCCGACAACCCAAAACGAATAATGCGGGTTAAATCTGGCCGGCAGCCTAGGATTGTATGCCTGCCTGCACACGAAGTGTTTGCCAGGACCGTCGGAATGTAGAACGTGGGATGTGGGCGGGGTAAGAGGGGGAGAAGACCCGAGTAAGCAGGTCGCGTAAGTGTATCCGAGTAAGAGGAGCGATTAGGTGTATGGATTCAGACACTTAAACGCAATTCTTAACCGCCACCCTTAACCGTATACCCTTA
>CAYTRK010000237.1:0-3852 GCA_964440205.1 uncultured Victivallaceae bacterium | reverse complement strand
TTCGGGCACATATAAAGAACCGAATTAACCCACAGATTGTGCAGATGATCCACATTTCTTATATTCCGGCTTGCATAAGGTTTTTAGAATCTGTATCTTCCCTTTCGATTTGGATGGAAAAAGTTTATGGCACAGAATAACGACACAATAGAAACTATGGGGACGGTGATAGAAGTTCTTCCGGCGACCATGTACAGGGTGCGGCTGGAGAACGGGCATGAGATACTCGCGCATATATCTGGAAAGATGCGCAAGTACTTTATTAAAATCACTAATGGCGACAAAGTGACTGTCCAGATCTCTCCTTACGACCTTAGCAAAGGCCGCATTACCTACCGGCATAAGAATTAACCCGCATATCTGCACAGTTTGGTTTGACGTGCGTATAAACGCACTTGCAGCGGGAGAATTAAGAAGTGAGTTTCAGCCTGCTGAGGCATTCCATGAAATCCTGAGGCAGACGGGAATTCACGGACTGATTTTTGCCGGTCGTCGGATGCGGGAAGGAAACGTGGGCGGCGTGAAGCATCTGTCTTGAAAACTGGAAGCCCTGGAATACGGGATCTATTTCAATCTGATAACGACGGTCGCCAAGCACGGGGTGGCCCAGAGAGGCAAGATGTCTTCGTACCTGATGGGTTCTGCCCGTGAGGATTGTTGCCACCAGGTGCGTAGCGTTCTTGTTGGACGCAATGGTCCTGATGCGTGATTCCGCGCGTTTACCGTCAAGTGGTTGTGATATTTCACTGTCAGAGGCGTTTATGCGTCCTGCAACGACGGCATGGTAGTCTTTGCGAATATTGCCTTTACGGAAGATCTCGATCATGGCTTTCCGGAACTTTTCATTTTTGCTGAAAAGGAGCACGCCGGTGGTTTGTTTGTCAAGGCGGTGAATGGCCCTTATCTCCGGATTGGCTAGCTGGTTCTGGAGGAGTTGTTCCGCGCTCTTCTTGTGTTGGTTGGTTACAAGCCCGAAGGGCTTGTCAATGGCTACAAGGGAGTCATCCTGGTGCAGGATACGGAGGTTCTTCAGACTTTGTTGCGAGGGAGGGGAGGCTGAAGGAATCTGTATGTGGTCCCCGGCCACGAGCTTGTGTTTTGCAATCCATATGCGCCGGTCGTTAACCAGGATTTGCTTGCTGTCTATCAGGTGTTTTGCTTTTCGCTTGGATTTACCTGTTCGCGCAGCAAGAAAATCCACCAGGCGCATTCCCGATTCGGTTCGACTTACTTTGAATTTCCGTTGCAAGGTGGTTCTCATTCGAGCCTGAGTTTCACCATTGTACTTTGCAGTGTCAAGCGGGAAGAATCCGGACATCGCCGCAGACCGCCAAAAGGGGTTGTGATTTATCGGTTATTTGATACAGTCTGCGCGTTTTACGAATAAGGAGATATTATGCCTGATTCTGAGAAAATGGAGGACGAATTTTTTGCCGGGCTGACTGCGGAGACGATTCCGTTTGAGAGGATGCTTGATCTACTCAAGGAACTCTACAATTCCGGCGAGACCGAAAGCGCTGCCGAATGGAGGGAACTTCTTGAAGAAGCGCTTGCTGACAGAAACCAGGCTGAGGATCTGCTTGAAGTCATGCATGAAACCGCAGGCTGGGGCGACGATGATCCTGAGCGGAAGGAAAATGTGAAGAAGGCTCTTCTGCGGGCGTTTCGCCGGAAACGGAAAGATGAATTCGTAAAAAATGCCGGATTCGACAATGGAGTTTCATTGCAGGAGTGCCTGCGCCGGGTAAGCCTGCTGAGTACACTCGCGGAAGGAACACTTTGCATTGACAAAGGGTGGGGATTCGGAATTGTCAAGCGGGTAGATCCCTTTTATTGCAAGGTAAAGATTGATTTCGAGGAAAAGCCGGGCCATGAGGTCTCGTTTTCGCACGCAGCCGAGTCGCTGCAACTGCCGGGCGAGGGTCACATTCTGGCTGTGAGCCATAATGACCCGGATGGTTTCAAGTCCATGCTTAAAGATTCGCCCGGCGATGTTGTCAAGCTCGCCCTCAGGAGTTATGGGGCGATGCCTGTTGAGATTCTCAGGGAGGTCGTTGAACAGGCGGGGCTTGAAAACAGCCGGTGGAAAGAATTCTGGTCCAGCGCCAGGCAGCAGCTCAAATCCGACCCACTTGTTCAAATTCCTTCCAGGCGGGCCGATGTGATTGTCTTGAGGGAGAGTGTCGAAGAACTTCAGGAGGACTGGAATACCACGTTTGAGGCAATTAAAGATCCCGTGGAACTGTGTAGTTTCGTTGAAGAAGTGGTTCAGGTTGCTGGTCCCGAGCAGATGAATTCTGAAATGAGAAGAAAAATCGCTGCCAGGTTTGAAGAATTGCTGGAAAAGGGGTTCGGGGTCACCAGCGTGGTTACCGCGAGGGTTATGGGAACGATGGCCATGCTCGGATTTGAATGGTCCGATGGCCTTGTTGACAAAGCGCGGGGCATTATAGAGAGCAATGAATTGTCCGAAGTGGTTGACTCGCTGCCAACCAGGATTTCCTGTGTTTTCCTTGAAAAGGCGAGGGAAGCCGTGGGCGAGCCGCTGATCGACAGGCTGGTGTCCTCAATCGGACGTATGGAAAGGTCGGCTTTCAACGATACCATGAGGTTTCTTGAGCGAGAGGGCAAAATGGGTCGGGCAATTGAGCAGATAGGCGTAATGCTGCGCGAGGGGCGTCAAACCCCGCAGATGCTTTATTGGTTGTCAACGAATCTCGACAGCCGGGATCTGGCTGCCATGATTGGACCGCGTGATTTTCTTTTCAGAATAATCGGGGAGATATCCAGCGCACCCGAGGGAGGCGCTGACAAATCCACGGATATGCTTAAAGCTCTCTTCAGGGACGACAAGAGCATAGACAAGCTGTTTTCCATTTTGCAGCCTGATGAGAGAAAAGATGTGCTTGCCCGGGTCGCAGAGACCCGGACCTGGGACCAGATAGAAAGCAGGTCAGTCATTGCCAGGGTTGTCCGACGTTTCCCTGAACTCAAAAAGTCAATAGAGGCTGCCCGCGGAGGCGAAGAGAATCACACGGCCGACCGGCTTACCTCGTGGCGCACTTACAACGAGAGACGACAGAAGCTGCAACGGATTATAGAGGTCGAGATCCCGGAAAACAGCCGTGAAATAGGTGTCGCCAGAAGCTATGGGGATTTACGCGAGAATCACGAGTACAAGGCGGCAAAAGAGCATCAGGGCATTCTTATGCGTCGTAAGGCTGAATATGAGCGTGATCTTGCGCTGGTCAAGGGGGCGACATTCGAAGGTATGCCGACTGATACCGTTGGCATGGGTGTGAGGGTAGAGGTAGAAAGGCCTGACGGGAATCGTCAGGTGTTCTGCATTCTTGGCGAATGGGACAGGGAAGAAAGACTGGGAGTTGTTTCAAGCGAAAGCCTTGTAGCCAAGTCTCTTACGGGTCGAAAGATCGGTGATAAGGTGGATCTGCCAGTGATCGAGAGCGCAGACGGAGTAGCCAGGACCGAACCGTGTGTCATAAGAGAAATATCCAAATTGCCGGAGCCGGTCCTGGAATGGGCCAGGGGTGAGTAGCCCGCATAGCCGTACCGCAATCTGGCGTTTTTTCAATGCGTGCCGTCGCACTGGCGTTATCCGCGCTCGCAGAAGAAATTCTGTGAGATATGCGGGTTAGCTGCAAGTTGCATGGTTGACACGGGCTGGGGCTTGTGCTAAGTTCCGCGGTTCTTTTGAGCAGTGAGTAGTAATGCAACGTCAACTGTGGTTACTTAGAGAACCGGAAATGACTGATTGTGTCGGCGTTAGTGCGTATGCATTGGGCAGACAGGACAGAGCAGAAGGAGAGAGAATCGAGTGCCATGAAGAAAACA
>CAYTRK010000236.1:0-3853 GCA_964440205.1 uncultured Victivallaceae bacterium | reverse complement strand
CTGAATTTTTACCGGAGCTCTTGTCGTGGTGTGGAAGGGAATGACTGTTTGATTGCTATCGGGCGACGGTTTGCATGCGTTTACGGCTTTTGTATTGATGTGCGCTGAAATTCTGTTTGCGATATTCAGCTTGCCGGCCTGGTCGAGCAGGATATCAGCGCCGCAAGTTTCCTGAAGCTGTTTTCCGGCCACCTCTACGGCGCATCCGGCGAGCACAACCGTCGCGTCAGGATTATCCTTCTTTGCTCTGCGGCAGAACCCTAAGGTTTTTTTTAGCGCCTTTTCGGTTATGGTGCATGAATGCACGAGCACCGCATCGGCATTGGCTCCGAAGGGGACAATGTCCCATCCCCGGGCTTTCATTATGCCGCTCAAGGTTGCTGATTCTGCCTGGTTGAGACGGCAACCCAGCGTCTTGACCGCCAGTTTCATCATTGAACCACAGCGCCCTTGGCCGCGTTCTGGACCTGGCGCGCGTATCTTGCAAGATAACCGGATGTGATTCGCGGCTGGAACGGTTGCGCTTGTGATTTTCTTCGTTCTATTTCGTCTTTACCGAGTTCGACGTCAAGCTTGTGTTCCGGGATGTTTATGCGGATCCTGTCGCCGTCCCGGAGAAGGCCTATCAGTCCGCCTTCAGCGGCTTCCGGGGAGACGTGCCCGATGCATGCGCCTCTCGTTCCGCCCGAAAAGCGGCCGTCTGTTATCAGCGCCACACTTTCTCCAAGGCCCTGTCCCATTATGTAGGATGTGGGCGCCAGCATTTCCTGCATGCCAGGGCCGCCTTTGGGTCCTTCCTTTCTGATAACAACTACGTTCCCGGCCTGAACGCGATTCTCGAGTATGCCTTTGCATGCGTCTTCCTGCGACTCGAAGACGACGGCAGTTCCATCGAAGGTAAGCATCCCGGGCGCGACTCCTGCGGACTTCACTACGGCGCCTTCTTCTGCCAGGTTGCCATAGAGTATGAACAATCCGCCTTCTTCGGAGTAGGCATTCGACAGCGGCCGTATGACATTCTCGTCGGTGATCTTTGCCCTGGCGATGTTCTTTCCGACCGTTTTGCCGGTGATTGTAGGGCAATCTCTATGTATAAGTCCGTCGATCTGAGATATTTCCTTCAGTATTGCTTTTACGCCGCCCGCTCTATCCACGTCTTCCACGTGATAAGATGAAGAAGGCGCAACCTTGCATATGTTCGGGCACTTTTTTGAGATCTCATTGATCCTTTCCAGATTATAATCCACGTTTGCTTCGTGCGCTATTGCCAGCGCATGAAGAATCGTATTGGTGCTGCCTCCCATTGCCATGTCGAGTGCGAAAGCGTTATCCATTGACTTATGAGTCACTATTTCACGAGGGAGCGGGCCTTCGGCATGTGCCATTTCCACTATGCGCCGGGCCGCGTCGCGATATATTTTCCTGCGCCGGCCGTCGATTGCCGGAACCGTGCCGTTTCCGGGCATTGAGATGCCTATGGCTTCGCAGAGGCAGTTCATGGAATTGGCAGTGAACATGCCCGAGCATGAGCCGCAGCCGGGACAGGCTGTGCGTTCGAGTTCTTCCAGCTCAGAGTCCGAGATGTTACCTTTCTTATGAGCAGATACACCTTCGAACACGCTTACGAGGTCTACTGCGCGGCCTTTGGATGTTTTACCCGCCATCATGGGGCCGCCGCTTACCAGTATGGCCGGCACGTTGACTCTCAAAGCTCCCATGAACATGCCGGGAACGATTTTGTCGCAGTTGACGATGCAAATCAGCGCATCGAAACAATGGGCGTTGGCGGTGGCTTCGACGCAGTCGGCGATGAGTTCGCGGCTGGGAAGGGAGTATTTCATTCCTTTATGTCCCATGGCTATTCCGTCGCATAAGCCCATTGTGTTGAATTCAACGGGGGCGCCGCCGTTTCGCTTTATGTATTTCTTTATGTATTCTGCGACCTTGTTCAGATGAACATGGCCGGGAATAGCTTCGGTGAAGGAATTGCACACACCGATAAGAGGCTTCTTTATATCCTCTTCTGTCAGGCCTGTGGCCCGCATAAGGCTGCGGTGCGGAGCTCTGTCCCATCCTTTCTTGATCGTATCGCTTCTCATGTTTCTTTCTTCTTTCTCTTGATTAATGCAAGTTTATTATGGCGCATAGTAACATCGGGCGAAGGCTTGCGGAAGCAATAAATCGGGCCTCGCCGGGATCTTTGTTGTCTCCTATCCTTGACACGATCATTGTCTTGATCTTTGTCGTTGTAATTCTGTGTTTACTATTTGAGTTCTTTTGAATAACTTATTGGTATGAAAAAGATAATATCAGTTGCTATGGCTGTTTTGTGCTTGTTGGCGGTTTCATGCAGGCGCAGGGATTTTCGGACAGTTGTCATTCATGTGCCTGAGATGAAGAATGAGGCGTGCTCACAATACGTAACCAAAGTTGTAAGAAGCAAGACAGGCGGGCCTGTCGACGAGGACCATGTGGAGGTCAACCTGACCGATCGTACTGTTGTTGTGACCTATAACAGCCTGAAGCATTCGGTCAAGAATATAGAGCATGCGATAGCTGAGAGCGGTTTTACAGCCAATAACATACCTGCGGATCAGGCGGCGAGGGAGCAACTGCCGCAGGCATGCAGATGACAGCCGCATGTGTTAAGAATATTTGGTATGTTTGAAGCCTGCGATGAAAATAAACTGTAATTGTGCGGAATGACTCCACATGGATCCGTTGATTCAACAATTCCTGGACTATCTTGGTCTTGAACAGGGATTGAGTTCGAATACCTGCGAAGCGTATAAATCCGATCTGAAGAGTTTCAGCGGCTACATGAAACGCCGGAAGATTGTTGCGGTTAACCTGCTTTCGCGCAGGCATATTCTTGATTACCTTGCCGAAGAAAAGGAGCGGGGGCTCAATGTTAATTCCATTGCCAGGCGTTTCGTAACCATCCGGGTGTTTCTTGCTTACCTTGCGGGCGAGGGTCTGGTTGCCGGGAACATCGCCGAATCAATGGATACTCCCCGTCTCTGGAAGTCTCTTCCGGGTGTACTGACGGGAAAGGAAGTGGAACGGCTCCTGGAATCTCCGGCGGAATCCGACAGGATCGGCGTCAGAGACAAGGCGCTGCTTGAGCTGATGTATGCCACCGGGATGAGGGTCAGCGAAGCAGCAGAGTTGAAGATGCGCGACCTGCATCTTGATTCCTGCTATGTGAGGTGTAAGGGAAAAGGCGACAAGGTTCGGGTCATTCCGTTTGGCTGCAAGGCCGAAGAATGTCTTGTCCGTTATCTGCGGGATTTCAGGGAAAAATTCCTCAGAACGGAAACCGGAAACGGCGATTCTGTTGATGATGGTTGTGTTTTTCTGACGTATCGAGGGAAGGGTTTTTCCAGGAAGGGGATATGGAAGCTGATCAAAGGGTACGCGCGCAAGGCGGGTATTCACAAAAAAATATCGCCGCATACTCTGCGCCATTCATTTGCAAGCCATCTTCTTTCCAACGGTGCGCCGTTGCGGGTAATACAGGAGATGTTGGGACATGCGGATATATCCACAACTCAGATTTATACTCATGTTGACAGGGGAAGGTTGAAGAAGGTTCACGGGCAGTTTCATCCCAGAGGGTGAGGGGGCAGGGGGGGAGTGTGGGACGTGGGAGGGATGTGAGGTTGTGAGTTGGTGTGTTGGTACGTTTGTGGGGAGGGAGCGGAGGAGGAGAGAATTTGGACGGGATGAACTGGATTTACAGGATGGGAGAAAATATCCAATGATGAACACGGAATATCCAATGATGAAGGGAAGAATAGAAGAAGATAAGAGATAAACTACGAAAGATGCTTCCTCCTTCGCCGGGCCTACG
>CAYTRK010000235.1:0-3853 GCA_964440205.1 uncultured Victivallaceae bacterium | reverse complement strand
GCCCGCGAGGACTCGGATCCTATCGCGATGTAACCGCCATGGCCCTGATAGGAGGAACTTCCCCCTCCTGCCGTGGAATACGTCAGAACCTTGCCGATCGCCACATCGCCAACATCCAGAATACGGATTGAGCCTGCCACCAAAAAGTCCCATGGACCGCCATCCAGATGCGTGTCAAAGGCAACAGCATCAAGATCGCCCGTGACCGAGCCGCCATTGAATTCAAACGTCACGGTGCCGTTTTCCGAAATGCTGTAGAATTTATTACTTCCCATCGCCACGGGAACAGGCGAGGTGCTATAGTAAGAAAAATCGTACAACCAGTTGGGATCCGTGCCATCGCCCTCAAGCGGGTCATTCGGAACCTCTTCGAAAGTCAGCTCCGGATCCGCCCCGTCTATCGGCTGGTCCCCATCCAGCGTCAACAGAGTTGGCGAAGGCGGCGTCGAAAAACTGACGGCATCGGACCAGGCAGCATCTACCTCATTGGTTACATAGACCCGCGCATAGTATAACGTATCGGCCTTCAAGCCCGTTACCTGATTACTGAATACGCCCGATTGTGTTCCCGCCGATTCTACGAAGTCCCACCCGCCGGTCGATTCGGTCCCCCCGTCACTGCCCTCGTTCAGCACAAACCAGGCTTGCGGATCGGGAACGCCGCCGGTAATCTCGCCTGAGATCACAACATAGAAAAAACTGGTCCTGGATGGTGCGGCAATGCTTGCAGACGGCGCATCCCAGGTCGTAAAACTCTGCGCACCGCCCCATGCCTCGCCTGCGTCGTTGGTGGCGTAGTAGCGGTAACTGTAGGTCGTGCCGGCAGCCAGGCCGGTGATGTTGGTGGCGTAATTGTAAGGCAGAGCGCCCATGGCGGGCGAATAGACGCCAAAAGATTCCTCGTTGGCCCAGTCTGTCGTGTTGGTGCCCTGGTCGGCATCGGTTTGCTCCCAGAACACCGAAATCGCCGTTTCCGTGGCGCCCGTGCTGGACAGCCTTCCGTTCAGCGTGGCTTTTCCGGTTCCCAACCCGCCGGCGGCAACTGTAGAGATCGCTGAAACATCCTGATCCAGAACTCCGGCCAAAGCGTAGGTGGTGAATGTCGTGTTCGACTTAATGGAAAGATGACAGGCCTCGATCCAATCCGCCGAACGCGCCACAGTTGAGATACGGACTTCGTCTAATTTTCCCAGCCAGGCCTTTTCATAAAAGTATCCCTCCTCATATTGAGCACTCAAGCAGCTAGATCCACCTCCTCGGCCACCCAGTCCCGGATCATCACCATGCGCCCTTATGTAAGTATCGTTGTTTCCAGTAGCTTCGGAAAAACCATCCACGTAGAGCTTCATGGCACCTGCTTCATAAGTTCCGGCAATATAAATTTTTTCACTGTAGGAATGTTCAAAAGTAGAAGTTGAATCCAGTTCCACTCCACCGTTGCCGCCATCCCAGCCGTCTACAGCCGTGGCAAAATGAAAGGTATCGGGATTGGAACGATAATACAGCGCGGCTCCATGCGTGGCGCCGCCTTCCTCATAAATTATGTTCGGTCCTTGTTCTGAGTCGAGCGTTACCCACCCGGATATCGTACGGTTGGTATATGGATCGTGAAGTATGCCCGGATCGGACGATATCGGTTCAATCACATCGTTGGTATCCCCTGCAAGCTCCACACAGCCGTCAACAATACCGTTCGTATTCTGAATAACTCCAGCGGTCACATTCTCACTATCGTGCCCGTTGCCTGTGGAATCTTCATGCGTTCCACTGGTTTCATGCAGATGCCATACGGCAGCATAGCCTTCGGACCAGGCCGACCCATTCGTCGTGTACGCCGGCACCGTTTGCCCGCTCTTGCCCCAGTACGCGTTAATGCTTGTCCCGTTCGTCAGAGTCGGCACCTGAACCCACACATAGGCCTTCCCTGCGCTATCATTCCAAACTTCTATCTCATAATTAAGCTCCGCGCCCAACGCATCGTCAAAACGCAGATCCGCCCCGTCGGTTGGGGAGCTGAAATCGGAGAAGTTGAATCCGTTCGTCCCATCCTCGAAGACGATCAATGCTGGAAAATTGGTCAGTTCACCCCCTTCGTGTCCGTCAAAGGTAATTTCCATTTTGTAAGTCCATGTATCAAACTCGCCAGCAAAGATGGAGACCGCACTTAGCGCGGTAATCGTTGCTATCAAACATGTCTTGTTTATCACATTCATGCCTTTTTCCACTTTCGTCAACCCGAATTGATGAAAACCTGCCTTTAATATAGAAACAGCATACCCACCTCTTCCAGCCTTACTGAATGCAAATAACCGTTCCTCTTTCAGGTTCCACCATCAAGGTACCGCCCTCAGCAATGCCATCCAACCCCTTCAAAGGATAAGCATCTCCGTTCAAGTGCAAATTAAGCTCTGGCTCGTAGTAGATGAAATGTTTCTCTGGTGCCCGCAACCTCGTGTCGGAAGCTGACCCCACCGTCCCTGTGAAATTGGTCAACGCACCTGTAATGTAGGTCTCCCCGCTCTGCGAGTTGAATGAGATATAGCGCACACGATCCAGGTCCAGGTCGGCTACGCTTATGCTTCCTCCCGCCTCCAGAAGCGCGTATCCCTTTTTGGTGCTATCGTTAGAATGCAGATCCAGCGCACCGGAGAGGGTTATGCTGTTCGAGATATTGGTGATCACAAGGTTCCCCGCGGTCTTGACTCCCCAACTCCCGCTACCGCGGTTTTCGGTATCGACAGCAGCGATACTAACATCCGTGTAGCCTCTAATAGCGATATTTCCGGACCTACCGACGGTATCAGTATCAAAGGTGGAATGTGTTATGATGTCGGATACAGTGCACGAACCCGTCCCCGATCCGAGCAACGAGACATTGCCGCCCACTCCTCGACCGGAGCCCTGGACATATGCATGTATGTTTCCTGCAACCAGGGAGCCGGCGTGATCGATCGTGATCGCACCAGCGCCTTGGTCTGTTGTTTGGCAGATGGTATCAATTGTGGCCGGTGTACCGTTGCCGTCAATGATCTGGACCGGTCCCTCTGCATAAAGGGTGATGTTGCCGGCTGCTCCCTGGCCGCCGTATGTATAACTGTCAAGACCGGCAATACGCAGGGAGCCTGCCCGGGAGGAAGCGGTGCCTATTTGAATGTCACCGGCATCTCCCTCTCCAGCCGAATAAGTGGTTCCGGTTATGTCATAGGTAAGAATCTTGCCTATCCTCACATCGCCGACATCAAAGATCCGAACGGCGCCAGCATCCTTCCCTGTGTTATTTGCAGTAAGGTGCGTATCGAAGGCAACCTGGTCGAGATCACCTGTAATCGACCCTCCATTCAGGTACAAATCGAAGCTCTGCTCGTCAGAGTTCCAGAGCTTGTAGGTCTGCAAATCGAGTCCGGCCGTAGCTACCGCGTTGCTGCTGCCATCCCCATTGCGATCGGCCCAATCGTATTTGTAGCGGCCCGTCTCCACTAAGCTGGGCGTGATCGTGTTGTCGCCGGACACGGACTCCTGCACACCGACCAGCGCCACGCCATTGGTCAGGCGTTGCGAAGTGTTTATTTCAAACGCCATAACCGCAGACGTCTGTACCATTGTCATTACAATGCAAACCGCGCACAACATGCATAAGCTACCGCTTTTCATGTTAGCCTCCATTCAAGTTCTTCCATTTCTATTGTTGCCACACGTCAGCCACTTCCCCGGCAAAGGCCAGCAGTTTGTCGTCCAGAGGCCATATTAAATCAGCATACTTTTTGAAATCAACAGCAGCAAAAACATCATCTTATTTATTTCACTACCATCCCATAAGCCCTGATATTGGGCCGGAAACAGCCGCACTTACTAA
>CAYTRK010000234.1:0-3865 GCA_964440205.1 uncultured Victivallaceae bacterium | reverse complement strand
CGTCGGCGACATCGACGCTGCGCACCGCGTACCCGTCTTTCAGGGAAGAGTCGATAGTGGGACAGTGCGTTGCCGCATACACCGGCTCGGCCGTGACAGCGCCGAGGGCTGCATGTAGCGGGACCTGCTCGACCGGCAGCGGGGAGAGGGTGCCGATAACGGCTTTTGCCTCGCTGAATGAGATGAGGTGGTTGGTGTGTGCTTTCACCGGGTGCTCCGCAGTGGTTAATGATGGCCGGCCGGATGTTGATCGGCGCTTATCGGAAAAAATTAACTTACTCCGCGGAGTCCCTTCCTTCAATCGTGCAGTCGTGTGTTGTGTCGTTTATGCGCGCAGTTCGTGCTCTTCGGTCGGAGGGACATTAAGGGTCAAGTCTGCCGTTGATTCTTATTGTCCTTTGGCTTGCCTGGGTGAGCATGGCAAGACCATTACAATGAGAATACCCGGATGCATGGTATCATGGAATGAACCGAGGTCGTCGGACGGGACCGCGCTCCGTCCGTACGATTTCTTGTCAATCGCCGGGTGCGAAGTCGTGTGGCTGATCAGGAATGGTCAATGAATCGAGATCTGAAACACCATCATGACGAGGAATGCAAGAACCACAATGGCGCCGCTGGTCGCTGGCTGAAGCTTTTTGTTAGCGTCTGGCAGAAGTTCTGCAAATACCATCCAAATCATCGCCCCAGCAGTCAGACCGAGTCCAAAAGGAAGAATCGGTTTAAATGTATTGACGAACATGTACGACGGTATGGCCATGAGCGGCTGGGGGAGGCTGCTGAAAATACTCCAGCCTGCTGCCATCATTACCGACATTCCGCGGGGTACGAGAATTAATGCAATCGCCAATCCTTCGGGAATATTATGAACGGCAATTGCGGTAGTAATAAATACGCCAAGGTTCTGACTGCTGCCATAAGACACACCGACACCGATACCTTCTGCAAAAGAATGTGTGGTCATGACCCCGACGATCATCAATGCTTTTTTTGCATCGGCGCTATTTAACTCACTGATGTCTGGTGCCCCTTTCTTTTCAATCCATTGGTAAGCGAGATAAACCAGAAACAGTCCGGTCACCATGCCTGAAAGAGTGAGCCACTCCTGTTTTGCCATTCCTTCATCAGTAAGGCTGTGACTGGCGGCAAGCATCAGGCCGGCGGCCACGGCAGCACCGATACTGAGCCATTTCTCACCGATTTTTTTGTTGAAAACCAGAGGCACCGCACCAAGGCCCGTGGCCAGAGCGGTAATTAATGCAGCGATAAATACAGCAAAAAGCGTTACATCCTGTGCCATCATGATCTCCTATTGAAGGAGGCGGCATGGGCGCGACGATTCGGGCCGTCTCGGGGCATTTCCCAACTCAGCCATGTGCCGGTCCCGAGTGGTGACGAGCCACCGGAAAGCATGCTCGATGCCGGAACTTCGTTGAATACCAAAAGCCCAAGAAAGAAATCGATCTAATATCATTGCCTTTTTCTGTTTTGTCCTCGCGACGTATAGAGGTAACCATGGCTACGCAGGTCGAGTTCCTGCCCAGTGTCACCATATTGCCGACCAGATAGTCCTCTTGCAACGGCTTGGCAATCACGATTCCATTCAAAGCGATTACAAAAATGAAGATAATTCGTAATCTACAATTTTTTACCCGAAAAATCGCATTATAGACAAAAAAATCAGCCGTGATTGTAGATATTATAATGAAAGAATAGCCATATAGCGCGGCCCGACCCCGTTTCTAGTTTCTAACCCCGTTTCTACTTCTTCACTTCTTCCACCAGTTCGATTTCCTCAAACGTCGGGAGCTAAACGAGCAGCGGCATACGCTGCAAGCAGGCACCATAAAAGCCGGCGGGGAAGATTAGGTCAAAACTGTCCGATAGCAGAGGACAGCGTCCACTTTCGCGAGATATCGAGTGTCGGCAAAAAAAACACCAGAGATTTTTGCCGTCGTCTTATGTCCCGTGCAACTCTCGGTCGAATGAAAGTATCTGATTGTTATCACAGAAAGTTGTTCAGAAGCAATCAGTTTGAGATGAGTAAAAAAAGAGTGGCACGATACGTGCAAATGTTGAACCTCAGGGTCTTATTCTGAGCCCAGCCGGGCCTTCGCGATGCAGCTTCCGGCAGAACCGGCCAGCCCGGGAGAAGATTTTAAAACAGCTTAAAAGGAGAAGGTGTAATGATTATAACAGATATCTTACTCGCCTTTATCTTGGCGGGATTTTTTGCAGTAATTTTTAACGTGGCCATGCGTTCGCGTCAGAAAGCGCTGCCGATTGCCTTTATATTTATTCTGTTTTTCCTTTTCGCTTGGGCTGGCGGATTATGGATTGGTCCGCTTGGTCCTCCGGTCTTCGGCGTCTACTGGATTCCGAGCTTGATTGTGACCACTCTGATTTTTTTGCTCCTGATTTCTTTTGCCCACGATGAAACAAAGAAAAAAAGAGCGGCAAGTGCAGAAGCGACCGATCCCAATGTGGCGGTAACGGCGGCCATAGGCCTGACGCTATGGTTACTCTTCGCCGTGTTGATCGTGCTCATTGCAATTGCATATCTGGTTTGAAGTTGCAGCGATTGGCGGCCTCGAGGGGCGCCCCCTCTGAACAGTATGACAATGAGAGCCATTTGCAAAACAATCTTTTCGCCCAAACTCTGCGTTATGCTCAAAATTTTATCCTCGGAATATCAATTATATGCCTGTGGTAAAATTTTTCGCATGCCTTGATTTTGAATGAAAATCTAAGTTTTGCAAAAGGCTCAATGAGATTGAGAATTGGGGGCGATACGGCAAGAAGCATCTCGCCCTTTAGTCGATCGAGTGCAGCAAAATCCGCGGCAGCGCGGTATCGGACACGGCTGGAGGATACGGCAGGATTGTTGTGATGGCTTTGAGGTGGCTGTTGGGCAGTTTGTGACGATTCAAGCCGTCACGAAAAATCGGTGTTCAACAATCGCTCAAACTGCGCTTCGTCGAGGATTTCAATCTGTTCTGATTGGGCATCATCGTATTTTCGGCCGGGATGCTCCCCGGCCACAACGTAATCCGTATTGGAACTGACGCTCGATGCGGCCCTCGCCCCCAGATCTTCGACCAGCCTCTTGGCCTCGCTCCGGGAATATTTTTCCAAGCTGCCGGTAAACACGAAGGTCTTTCCTTTCAGCGGCAGGGGTTTTTCCGAGCTGGGCATATCTTTGACAGTAATGTCCGAATCGGCCATTTTTTCAAGGATGGCACGATTTTCTCTTTGCTTGAAAAACCGATGGACGGAAACGGCGATTTCAGGTCCGATTTCCGGAATTTTTTCCAGATCTTCTCTTGTCGCTGATGCCAAGCTTTTCAGTGAACGAAATTCGCTCGCCAAAATTGTTGCCAGACGCCGTCCTACGTGTTTAATGCCCAAGCCGTATAAAAACCTGTCCAACCGGGGAGATTTTTTGTTTGAAATGGCCTTGTAAAGCTGTTTCGATGATTTGTCGGAAAAGCCTTCCAACGACTCAATATCCCGTTTTGATAAAAAATAAAGATCGGCGATATCCTTTACCAGCCCTTTGTCGACCAGGGCTTCTGCCGTTTTTGTACCCAGGCCCTTTATATCAAGGGCCTCCCGCGAGCCGTAATGGGTGATCCTGTTGACCAGCTGGGGCTGGCAGGAAAGTCCGGCCGGGCAGAGATAATATGCCCCTTCCCGGTATACGTCGGCCCCGCAGGCCGGGCACTGTTTCGGCATGTGAAATGGTGCCGATCTTTTGCGGCCGGGGGTTTTGATCCGTTCCGCCACTTCGGGGATGACATCTCCCGCCCGTTCGATACGGACTCGATCGCCGGGACGGACATCTTTTTTCCTCACTTCGTCCGCG
>CAYTRK010000233.1:0-3920 GCA_964440205.1 uncultured Victivallaceae bacterium | reverse complement strand
GCGCTTTTTTCGATCCTGGGTGAAAGAACTGCTGGCTCGCGGTTTGCGGATCTGTTTGCCGGGTCTGGCGTTGTTGGCGCGGAAGCTGTGAGCCGGGGCGCCGAAGAAGTATGGTGGGTTGAAAGCTCCGGGCGTTCATGCGGCATTTTGAGGAAGTTTGTGGACGAACAGCCCGGGTTTGACGGGCGTATTGTAAGGGCTGATGTAAGGCGTGCGCTTGGGGGTATCCTGCGCGGAGAGCGTTTTGACATTATTTTTGCGGACCCGCCTTATTCGGATTCGGGGCCGGGCGATGCCGGAGCTTGTGGCACGGCGGGCTGGCGGGAGTATTTGTTGAGAGAGATTCCCAATTCAGATGTTATTGCGGATGGAGGGATATTCATATTTGAATCCGACAGGCGGGACATTACGGGGCAGGAAACTGACGGACAAGAAGGATGGAGAACTATTGACATTCGCGCGTATGGTGGTACAGGTTTATGTTTTTACCTGCGAGTTGAAGACCCGGTGACCGGGCGGGAGATTAGATGAAGAAGAAAGCAATATATGCGGGGACGTTTGATCCTTTGACTCTTGGGCATCTGGATATAATAGAGAGAGGGGCGGAGATTTTTGACAGGGTTTTGATGGCTGTAGTTGCGAGGCCTGCAAAGGACAACACTTTTGACATTGATGAGAGGCTTGACATGGTAGCGACTGTTGTTAAAGACATTGACAATGTGGATGTTGAGTCCTTTGACGGGTTGCTTGTCGAGTATGCGAGACGGAAGCGTTATCATGTTCTGCTCAGGGGGTTGCGAGCGTACTCGGATTTTGAGAATGAATTTCAAATGGCTTTGACCAACAGGAAGCTGGCTCCTGAGATAGAGACGCTTTTCATGATGCCCAGGGAATCCCACAGCTATTTGAGTTCGAGCACAGTGAAAGAAGTTGCGATGCTTGGAGGGGATATAAGTGATTTTGTTCCCTCGTACGTTCAGGCCGTGCTTCACGAGCGGTTTGGTCCGGTTCAGACCGGAAAGTGAGTGTATGGAGCATTGTGTCAGAATCAGGTTGGCGAAAGTTCCGCTGGAGGGGGAGCGGTACAGCGGTTCTGTTACTGGTGATATACTCGAGTTGTCAGGGGATGTGGAATACACTCCGCTTCAGGATGTTTTGTATGAGTTTTTTGTGCAGATAGTTTCCGAAAGGCTTATAGTAAAAGGTTCGCTGCGGACGAGGGTTGGTTTTATCTGTGCGCGTTGTGTTTCGGAGGGTGAGCGGAGCGTGGAAATCCCGGATTTTCGCGTGGTTAAGGAGGTGGGCGAAGACACTGAATATGTGGACTTGACCCAGGATATACGCGAGGCTATTATTCTCGCTTTTCCTGGATATCCAGTTTGTCGGTCCGACTGTAAGGGGTTATGTTCACAATGCGGCAAAAATCTCAATGAAGGTGAGTGCGGATGTGAGCCTGAGAGGGACGCACGCTGGACAGCGCTGGACGACCTGAATTTGATGGAGGAGTAAAAAATGGCAGTACCAAAAAGAAGAACTTCAAAGAGCCGAAAGCGGATGCGCAAGATGGCTCACAAGAAATCGTATGTGGAAGCGAAGCCGTGTCCTGATTGCGGGGAGCCGCAGCAGTCGCACCGGATTTGTCCTGCCTGCGGGTATTACAAAGGCAGGCAGGTGGTTTCTGTAGAAACGGAATAACGGGCAGTGATCGCTGATGAAAATAGCTGTTGATGCTATGGGTGGGGATTTTGCGCCGCGCGAGGTGGTTGCCGGATGCGTGGAGGCTGCGGGCAAACTGGATTCTGTTGGCGGGATCCTGCTGGTAGGCGACGAAGGCGCTATCAAGCGGGAGCTTGACTGTTATTCTAGTGTTTCCTCGAAAATAGAAATCCGGCATGCTTCGGAAGTTGTTGCGATGGACGAAGCTCCTGCTGCTGCGGTAAGGAAGAAGAAGGATTCTTCCATAGGCCGGGCTGTGGATTTTGTCAAGAGTGGCGAAGCCGACGCTGTGGTTTCGGCGGGGAATACTGGCGCGGCGGTTGTTGCCTGCACACTGAAACTGAGGGTGCTTGAAGGTGTTATCAGGCCTGCAATTGCTGCGGTTATGCCGACTGAGAAGCGTCCGTTTGTTCTTATTGACGCAGGGGCGAACATTGATTGCGGATCGAGGCTTCTGGCGCAATTCGGAATTATGGGAACCGTATATTCCCGTTTGATCTTAAACAGGCCCGATCCAGTGACTGGCCTGTTAAGCATTGGCGGGGAGGAGACCAAGGGCAACGAGATAACCAAGGAAGCGTACAAGCTTCTGGATCAATCTCGTCTGAATTTTAGGGGCAATGTCGAGGGTCATGATTTGTTTCGGGGGGAAACGGATGTGGTGGTTTGCGATGGTTTTATGGGAAACATTGTACTCAAGACTGCGGAGAGTTCCGTGCGTGCGATAGGGCACTGGTTAAAAGACGAATTGAAAAGTTCGGTGATGAGCCGGATCGGGACTGCTTTTCTGTGGGGAAGTCTGAAGAAGATGAAGAAAAAAATGGATCCACAGATGTACGGTGGAGCTCCTCTCCTGGGTATCAACGGGGTTTGCATAATAACGCATGGAGCTTCAAGGGCTCCGGCTATTTTTCATGCTGTTCGTGTTGCCTCGGAGTCTGTTCATCAGCATTTGAATGATTTGATAGTAGAGGAGATTAGAAAGACAGGTATTGTCAGATGAAAAGTGATTTGACGGAAGCAAAAGAACGGGCAGGGGGCGGAATTTCGCGTTCGGACATATATATTGCCGGGACGGGTTCTTATTTGCCCGAACGTGTTTTAACCAACGCTGATCTGGAAAAAATTGTCGATACGACTGACGAATGGATCAGGACTCGCACTGGAATCCGGGAGCGGCACATTGCCGCGGCCGACGAGCCTACCTCGCACATGGGCAGGGAGGCTGCCATGCGGGCGCTGGATATGGCCGGGGTGTCTGCTGATGAAATCGGAATGATAATAGTGGGGACGATTACCCCTGACATGGTTTTTCCGAACACCGGTTGTTTTATTCAGGAGCAGATAGGGGCCAAGAATGCGTTTTGTTTTGATCTTGAGGCTGCATGTTCGGGTTTTCTTTACGGGTTGGATGTTGCCAAGCAGTTTATCGCGGGCGGCAGGATTGACACAGCTCTTGTGATTGGCGCAGACAAATTGAGTTGTATAACCGACTGGGAGGACAGGTCCACCTGTATTCTTTTCGGTGACGGGGCTGGGGCTGCGGTTGTCAGGCCGGCGGAAAAAGGCGGGGGCAGCGGTCTGATCGGTGTTGAGATGGCCTGTGACGGCGCTCTTGGCGAATTGCTTAATATGCCTGGCGGGGGTAGCAGGAATCCTTCCACAGTGGAGACTGTGAACAGCCGGATGCATTATATGAAGATGACCGGCAACGAAGTATTCAAGCATGCGGTTCTTTGCATGTGCGATGCTGCGCAGAAAGCGTTGGAGAAGAGCGGGGTGGCTATCGACGACATTGACTGGGTCATACCGCACCAGGCGAACATGAGGATTATCAAGGCTATTTCGAACAGGCTAAAGGTGCCGCTTGATCGTTTCTGCAACAACCTTGAGTATGTGGGCAACACTTCGGCGGCTTCGATCCCTATTGCAATGGACGAAGCTGTTAGAGATGGAAGGGTAGAGCGAGGGCAGAAACTGTTATTGATAGCCTTTGGCGGGGGTTTTACCTGGGGCGCTGGGGTGGTGGAGTTTTAGGGGAAAGCAGAAAGCTGAAATGGTCGGAGGGCAAGAAGAGGGGCAAAACCGAAGAAATACGTACTCGTACACCTACTCGTACACGCGAATATTAGCGAGCGGGTAAGTGAGTCGGGTAAGGGTATAGGGTATACGGTTAAGGGTGGCGGTTAAGAATTGCGTTTAAG
>CAYTRK010000232.1:0-3933 GCA_964440205.1 uncultured Victivallaceae bacterium | reverse complement strand
ATCCCGGTCCAGCGCCAGAGATCTAATAAAGGTCAAGGTGTCACGCTCAGGGTCATGTCACGCTTGGGATCAGACCACGGTTTGACCCTGCCCCCAAGAATAGCAGGACATACTTGCCTTTTTCAACAATTGAAACTAAACTCTCTCTGGCATGTGGCAGACTATCACCGCCACACTAATAACGAAACTCGGTAGCCCGAAGGAATACGATATGAAAAGATGTCTGCTTGTGATTGCCCTCACTCTCTTTGTCCATACAATCGCCATTAATAATTCCATGGCCCAGCCCTCCGGCCCGTCGCAAATCCCGACCCTCAGCCCTACCGGCGTTCCAAAAGGGCCGCCGGAAAAAATTCTGCTCAAGAATTCAGTCATTCACATTCAAATCAACGATCTCAACCGGCTGCTTAACGACGTCAACGATCTGATTATGTCATTTGTTCCGGAAAAAGCCGTTCCAGAACAGTTTAAACCTTTTTTGAAATATGAGAAACCGGTTCTGGCCTTCCTTGGCATAAACAGCGCGGGCAAACCACTGACTTCCAAAACACTCGCTGACATAAGCGGGATTGACGCGCGGCGCCCCCTTTCACTCACATTTTACCTCGGCGGCAACCCTGTGAATTTCATATTGAGCGTGCCTATGGCAGAAGGGCAGACACTCTCCAGGATGCTCATGAATATAACCCTGCCGCGAACGTTCACTAAAGAGAAGCTTGGCAAAACAACTTATTACCATATCAAACCCTCAAAACATGACATGAGCGAAAACTTGTATGTCGTCTGCTCCGAGGACTACGCCTATATCTGCAGTTCCGCCCAACTCGCCTCAGCCCTTGCCAATGCCGAGCCTGAACATCGACTGAGCCCAGACGGCGCTGTTGCAACAATGACAAAAGATTATTCAGCAAAGGACCTTACAGTCTGCATGAATCCACAAATTTTTAAATTGTTTCTGCCGGGACTCAAACACCAGTTTGGAAGAATTCAGCCGGGTCAAATCGCAAGCTTGCGCAAATCGCTTCTTGAAGGCATGAGCGATTCAGACCGACTAATGCTTGACCTGCGCGTCAAAACAGAACTTGGGCTGCAAGACACCGACGAGTTGCTTGATTACGTCGAATGCTTCGCCACTGCAACATACGAAACTGTCGCCTCCCGCCTGTTCAACCTGGTAGAAAACCTCGAGGGAGCCGGTATTGCACTGGATCTCGACAAACAATTCCAGTCAATAGAATACGCGTGCTATTCTTCCGATATCAATCCCATGTCAACTACCCGTCCGATTCCAATGACTGAAGCGCTTCAGGGCATCCTTCTCCTGCCTGGCGAGCTGCACAACCTGACAATATCCGGAAAAGAACCGCGAAGGCGCCAGAGCAGGCTGGCGCAACAATGGGCCCGACTGCTTCAGAAAAAACTACTGGAAAAACAGCTTTCCTCAAAAGCGATGCAGAAGCTTATACACATGGTCCGGGAATACCGGCCGGAACAGGATATGAAAAGCATCGCAGACTGGACAGTATCAACGCAAGTTGAGAAATTCGATTTGCCTGAAACCAGCGAGTTCGAAGGAATGCTCGATTATCTTGCCGCGCTGAATAAAACACAGTTTACTGTCTCGCCCGCCATGATCCTGCCTGCAAAGAAAAATACGCTGCAACAATACTTCCAGGCCAGGGTGGCAGACCTTAACAGCAACATCCTGGACGCAGCGAATTTCCATAATTCAATAACCGACAAAGAACCATTCCTGGACCAGGAACTTAGTCTTCGTCAAAACTCTCTAAACGGAAATATCACCCTGTTTTCCTTAGAAAACAAGTACACCACCACTCTCGGCATGTTCGGCTACGACGAGCATGAACTGATTAATCGCAAGATATATGCCTGCCGCCAACTGAATAACTACTTGCTGATTCAACCGGGTCGCGGACCATACGAATGGATAAAAGGCAAAAGACTCCGGGACGTGACAAAACCAGACGCCGCAGTCTCTAAACTGCTCAGCCTGGCGCCGGCAAAAGCAAATACTATCGCCGTGGTTCGAGGAATGCACATCTTCCCGACAACCATAAATCTGTTGAATGATCTGGAAAAGCTATGGCATCGCGATCTGGATTCCTACCTCGCAAGCGCACGGAAAACTTTATCATCCAATGACAAGGAACAAATCAAAGAACTCGCCGCCAGAATGCCTATGGTTGTCAAATCCCTTAATCGCGACTCTGCATCCGGAAAGCTTTATCTCGTACTGCCAGGAAAACTGACCTATCCGCGTCCGGCAATCATGCCCGCCATATCCGCGTTGTTTAAGGATTTCCGCTCAAAAATGGACAAAACAGGAGGCGGCATGTCCTGGAGCCGCGCGCTGCCCGGCCGCATCGAAGGCGGCATGATTCACAATACAGGCGGAATCAGCTGCCTCTTTCAGACAGTTATAGACAATTTCTACGCGGAATATCAGTCATCGCCCGAAGGGCGCGTCAAGCTTCAGAAGTTGCTGCAGGGAAAACATGGCGCCGGCATCTCAGAAGACAAAATTATCCTTAAACACCCGCTGACATATCGGAAAAACGCGCAGTAACCCGTCTTTAAAAGTCACGTCTTACGACATGCTGCCGTCAGGGCTCCACTGCGTATACCCTGCATCGAGGCCGGTCCTGGTTGCGAAGATCCAGCATTACAAGGAATTCGTTAGCGCCGGGCTCAAGAACAAACGACGCCTCATAGCGGCCGCTTCTCTTTTTCATTTCAGCGCTTTTGTCATTAACCCACAAAAAAGGGCGGCTTGCGGATTCAACACACAGTATCCCCTTCTCAGGTTCATCAACAGCAACAAAGGACCTGCAGGCTCCGAACCGGACACCCGTCTTCCACTCAAGAAACTCGTCGCTCCCTTCGGCCGGCGCCCACCTGGACGGCTCGTCAAGAATGGAATTCAACTCCATCGGCAAGCCTATCGACGCAGTTTCCCATTCGAGGTCCATGATGCCTTCCGCCCCTCTCATGTGCTCTGTGGCGCGTCTGCGTAAACGTTTGAGATCAATCGATGAGATGGCGCGCTTAATATCCGGATCGTAAATAAGGGCCTGAATCTGCGGCTCCTCGCCAAGCTTGTATAAAGAAGCAACCGATCCCCGCCCTACCTTGATTACAAGCTCTATGATCTGATCGTTATCAAGCGTTTCATTGAGCAGCTTATTGTTTTTCAATCTCCGCAACTCCGGCTCATTCTCAACAAGCCATGCCATTTCGCGCTGAGGTAGGTTCAGAATCTCGACCAGTGCGGCTATCTCTTCCAGCGCTTCCCCTGTGCCGGTCCTGGCAGCAAGAGCGTTTTTCGAACGCCTGAAAGTCCGCTGCAGCCCTGTCAGGAATTTCGCCTGACTGTCAGCGCCTGAATCTGAATCCGTGGAAGCCCCGCTGCCGAACCCGCGACCCTCAGAGCGAAGAAAATACCTGCTGTACAAACTATGCTTGTAAACCGTTTCCTCCAACGGCGATAAAGCGGCAAGGTTAGAGAGAAAGTCCACCACCAGAATGGCGCATGCAAAAATAAATATAACCAGAACCGCGTTGCATAGATTGTCCAATATACGCAATCCAGGCCGAGATCGCCCGGCTTCAGCCCGGGAAAGCCGCTTATCAAGCAGGCGAACTCCAATGCTGGATATCAGAGTAAATGTAACCAGAGACAAAACCGCCTCAACCGTAAAAAGGATAATAGGATTGCCCGTAAAAATATTTGCGGCAGCGGAAACAGGGTGCCGGACAAAAACGGCAGATGCAAAAGCCAGCGCCAGAATCACAAGACAAACCATATTTGACAGAAACGGTTTCTTGAATATGCGAATACAAACGATAGCTACATAGGCAAGCAGGAGTACTTCGGCAATAACAAACAAAACCGGCATATATGCTTCTTTCCAG
>CAYTRK010000231.1:0-3934 GCA_964440205.1 uncultured Victivallaceae bacterium | reverse complement strand
GAAATATTGCTATAAGTGAAGCCGCCGAAGGTGACGTGCTGGCTGCAAATCTGACCAATGAAGCGGGAGCCCCCATCCTCTCCAGAGGCACAAAGCTTACCGATTCAGTCATATCAAGACTCCAGAAAATGCAAATCAAAACCCTCAGCATAGAGGACAAAGACGATGACACATCCCGAAAAAAACGCGAGAAATTACTGGAGCTTTTGAAAGAGCGCTTCAGCAATGCGGGCAATAATCCTTTCTTAACCGAGATGAAAAGAATAGCCGAAAAACATATTGAGGAAAGTTGAGCTGCTCAAAACATGGATACATCGGAAGATCTTCAAAAAATTGTGGGCCATATCAGGCAATTGCCCACATTGCCCGCCAATATTGATCGGCTTAACCAGATGATGGATCAGCGCCATGCCACCATGGAGGCAATCGGCAAAGAAATAGCCAAAGACCAGTCTTTGTCAGCACAAGTGCTCAAGCTGATAAACTCAAGTTTCTACGGCTTCACTGGCAGAATATCCTCCATATCACACGCCACGGTCCTGCTTGGACTTAATACCATTAGAAACCTCCTCAGTACGGCATGGGCGTCAAACCTGATAGAATCATCTTTCCCTGGATTGTATGAGCATTCATTGGCCTGTTCACGCACCTGCTACCTGTTGTCTCGCAACTTGAGTGTAGGCGATCCCAATATAATGAGTTCCATTGGACTTCTTCACGACATTGGCAAGATGATCCTCGCCGAACACCTTCACGAACAATTTGAACTCGTAATAACCGCAACCGAAGAAAAACAGCAACTCTTCTGTAATGCGGAAAAACAGGTCATGTGCGTCACTCATGCCGATATAGGACCGTGGCTGCTGAAAAAATGGAATTTGCCTGAATCCAGCATTGAACCGATAAAAATGCACCATAATTTCAACAAAAACCTGGAATTTGCCTCTGAAACAGCCGTGCTGATACTTGCAGATGCAATCGTGCGCGCAGAAGGTTTCGGCTGGCCCGGCGACAACCAAATGCCGTTTCTGCCACAAGAAACCGTTAACATGCTTGGATTGATTCCGCAGGACCTCGAAAGGCTGATGGACGAAACCGCAGATCAGATGTATGATATCCCCCGTTATGAAAGCGATTCAATAAAATGAACGAATACTCCGCATTGATTATTCACGCGCCAACTGCCACTGTTGTATTTGACGAGCAGATGGAACTCACATCAGCCAGCAGAGAAGCATTTACTCTCTTCGGCATTCCATACCATCCACGTTCTCTCGAATCCTGCCTCCAGAAACTCTACGAATCAATCATGAACAATCAGGACCTTGTAAACCTTATCGGAGCATCAACCCTGAAACTGCGCCGTCCGGGTAGCGCCGACACCGTGCGCTGGCAGAAGGAAGACTTAACCTTCGATATAGATGTATACGCTTTTCCGTCAAAATCAGAAATACATTACGGGGTTAATTTCAGAAACATATCCGAAAGACTGCAACTTGAAAAAACACGGGCCGCAACACGAAACTATCTTGAGCGAATCCTTGACGACCTCGATCTGGGCATAATTGTTATGGATAAGAATTTGCGCGTAACAAGTATGAACACCGTTCAACAGTCCTTCCTCAAGCTTGCAGGCCAGGATCACTCGCTGGTGGAAGTAGTGGGAATTCAAGCTTCCCGTATCTTCGGACAACAACATCAGCCATCATGGGACGAAATCCGGGCCAGAGTAATCGATGGGGGCGAAATCATAAGAGGCATTGTTGAAAATCACCCAACCCAATCCGGTGAACGCATCTTTTCGGTTAATATTACCCCCCTGAAAAACGACAACGGAGATGTTACAGGCGCCATACGGGTATGCGAGGATATCACACGACAGAGACAACTCGAAGAAGAAGCCCACAATGCAGAAATACTTGGGGCAAGACTCGAAACCCTCAAACATATTACCGTCACCTTGAATCACGAGATCAACACTTGTTTAACTACCATCATCACCCAACTGGAAATTCTTAAAACAATCGGGTCCCCACTACCCGAAGATAAACAACCTGTAGTGGAAGACATGACCGGACAGGCTGAAAGAATCAAGGGATTTATACAGAAGCTTTCCAGCATGAAAGAAATCAAAACCGTAGAGTACCTTAACAACAGCAGCGAACAGATGATAGATGTTCAGTAAGGTGCGACATAAAGTTCTTAACTCAGCCCCGGCAGAATGATTACAAACCCGATCACCACAAAGGCCAACAATGAATAGCCAAAGCGCCCAGACAGACAGCCTGCAAAATTACTACGACACACTATTCGCATATTTGCCTGTCATAACTTTCCGGCCGGACAACCGTATTGAGGATCTGAATGAAGCCGCTGAAAAAACATTGATGTTGTCGAAACATAAAAGTCTCGGGCACAGATTTTCTGATACCGGCATTAAGATTTTCGATGAGTCCAACAGGCTCCTCAATAAAAACGAATTCCCGTGGCGCCATGCTCTGGATAGAGCAGAAACTATAGACAACGTGACCATTCGATTCCAACTTCCAGACGGAACCTCCACATGGCAGCAATGTACAAGCATGCCCTTGTTTAGCGCCAAAGGCAACACCCCCGAAAGAGCGCTAGCCGTAATGTCCGACGTTAACCGACATAAGCTCTCCCGTGATAAGACATTGCAATCTCAAAAGATGGAAGCCATAGGTTCCCTCGCAGGCGGACTTGCTCACGACTTCAACAACGTCCTTAACAACATAAGAGCAACCACACAACTGCTGCTGGTAAACTATGACAATTCCACTCATGAATTCGAGCAACTCAAAGATATCGAAAATGCAGTCCAACAAGGCGCAGCGCTAACCAAACAACTGCTTCTCTTCAGTGAACCCGCACAGGAGAAGCCTCAACCAACCATGCTTAACCAGTCCATTCTGCAGATTTACAGACTGCTGAAACGCACAATGCCGCGCAATATCGAAATCAACTTCGATCTCTCCCCCGAAGAAATCCTTGTTCCCATGAATCCAACCAGACTGGAACAGGTTTTCCTTAACCTCACATTGAACGCCCGCGATGCAATGAAGAAAGGCGGCAAGCTGAACATCAGTACCTCCACCTTAACCTGGGACAGTTCAAACCCACCTCCAGTCCAGAACGCCGATAACGGCGTCTATGCATGCATCCAACTCACCGACACCGGCCATGGCATCAGCCCGGACAAATTACAGAAAATTTTTGAACCGTACTATACTTCAAAGAAAGAAGATGGCGGTACCGGCCTCGGTCTTTCTATTGTTTATAGAATCATGCAGGAAGCAGGCGGGCACGTTATGGCGGAAAGCCAGGTCTCAAAAGGAACCACAATGACAGCTTTTCTACCCACCGTAAAATCCCGCCATGGACTCTTTCGACCTACCGCAAAAAAAATGAAAACTAAAGGCGGGAACGAGAATATTCTAATCGCAGACGACGAAATTATTACAACAAAATCAACAGCCAGATTCCTGGAAAGATATGGCTATCGAACCAGAACCGCATACAACGGCAAAGAAGCTCTAAACATTTTCAAGCGCTACAATGATGAAATAGACCTCGTCCTGCTGGACATGGAGATGCCCATCCTTAACGGTCAGGAATGCCTGAAGGAAATGCTCGCCATAAAACCCGAAACACGCATTTTAGCTCTCAGTGGCCACCTGATGGGAAAGGATGCATGGAAGAAAAAAGCCAAAGGTATAACGGATTTTATGCCAAAGCCATACGACTCCGTAGAACTCCTCGATACGATCAGAAATATTCTTGACCATTAACCCGCATATCTCACGCTCCAGCGCTCTGAACCGTTTCTGCTCGAAAAAGTGTAAGATATGCGGGTTAATATTTTCGGGTCTTCCGCAAAATCTGTGGGTACTGAAAGCATGTAGCTACCCAATAA
>CAYTRK010000230.1:0-3969 GCA_964440205.1 uncultured Victivallaceae bacterium | reverse complement strand
GAATTTTTGGACCGACATTATTGATGCGGCGTGGCGGCATCAATTCTGTGAGATATGCGGGTTAACCTTTCTCTTGTGGGATGCCGGCTGATTGATATAGAATTCCGGCATGAAAACCAAGTGGATGATTGCTGGACTTTTGCTTGTTGTTACCGCAGGGATTGTTGGTTGTGCCCGGATTCGCCCGCCTGCCGGCGTCAAGCCGGTGGAGCGCGTCATGGAAGTGACCGGATACTGCAACTGTGGGAAGTGCTGTGGCTGGGAGCGAACATGGTATGGCAAGCCAGTGTATTCATCAGGTCCCCAGAAAGGCAAACGCAAGCGGGTGGGTATAACTGCCAGCGGTGTAAGAGCAAGGAAGGGGACTATAGCCGCGGATACTTCGAAGTATCCTTTTGGAACTATCATGTACATTGAGGGCTACGGGTACGGCCGGGTGGAAGATCGAGGCGGCGCCATCAAGGGAGAAAAAATAGATCTGTTTTTCAACAGCCACCGCGCTGCGCTGGAATGGGGAAGGCAAACCAAACAAGTAAAAATCTGGTACGAGTAACCCGCTTATTGTGTAATGCGTTGTGTTGGTTCTGAGCGGAGTGCGACTGGCGGTCCGAGGATTTCGCGCAGGATGACTGCTTCGCGCAAAGAATTGCGAGACCTCAGATATTTGACAATGTTTGTGCCTGTGCCTTTTCCGGACGCAACACTTCCTGGCATTGGCGCTGCTGTAATGGATGCTGCGGTCTCAACTTTCTCTGGTTTGCGTCCCCGGACCTGCAATTCGGTTTTTTCTATTGTCGAGGGTTTGCCTTTAGGGGCTGCGACTGAAGAAACATAACGCCTCCGCTTTGGTTCCCCGCCATCTGTTTGCGCGGCAGTCGATTTGAATTCTGCTGAGTGTTTTGTCCGGTCTTCATATGCGACGCGCTTTTGTTCGTCTCCTGCCGCAGTCGCAGAAGCTGAGAGGGGCGCGTTGGATGAACGGGCCGAAGCTGTTTGAGCCGCAGAAGGTTCCTGATCTGCGGGCTGAGACTGTTCCTGGCGCTGCCGGGGCTGGCCGCCAATGCTTTCCAGGAAGTTGCGCAGCTCATCTTCCGGGGCGTTGTATTCTAGGGAATCCTTTTCCTCGCTTTTCTGTGAATTCTGTTTTGAAGCTCGTACAGCCTGCACAATTATGGTGATAACGACTACGAGGAACCAGAAAAAGCCTTCACCTGCGCTGCTTTTCAGTATCCCTGCAATAAAAGGGATGCAGAGGCAGTTAGCCGCCGGAGAGAATGTTCTTGTGTGTTTATTCCCGGTCATTGTCTTGAGAAAGCAGGCGACCCGTTTTGAAGGGCCGCCTGCATTTCATCGTGTTTTACCACGGCTTATCCTGTTCTTCCTCGGAGGTTCCTTCCCCCGATATGCTGCGTCTCATCGATGTGTCAGATTCGATATTCTGCAACTTGTAGAAGTCCATGACTCCGAGATTGCCTTCGCGCAGCGCCTGCGCCATAGCGCGGGGGACTTCGGCTTTTGCTTCCATGACTTTAGCGCTCATTTCCTGGACGCGCGCTTTCATTTCCTGCTCTCTGGCAACGGCCGTAGCGCGCCGTCCTTCAGCTTCAGCCTGGCGCATTTTCTTGTCTGCTTCGGCCCGGTCGGTTTCCAGGAGCGCTCCCACATTTGCAGCGTCTCTCATCCCTGCTACGCTTATATCGGCAATGTCGATTGACACGATTTCGAAACCGGTCTGGGAGTCAAGTCCGCTGTCAAGCACCCGTTTGCTTATATGGTCAGGATTCTCAAGCACATGTTTGTAGGTTGCCGCCGACCCGATCGCGCTTACTATGCCTTCGCCGACACGCGCGACGACGGTGTTTTCCCATGCGCCTCCTACAAGCCGTTCTATATTGGCGCGCACCGTTACCCTTGCCTTTACGAGCAGGCGGATACCGTCTTTGGCGACAGCGTCGAGCATGCCTGTGGTGGTTTTTCCGGGTTCCGGGCAGTCGATCACCTTCGGGTTTACGCTGGTTCTGACGGCTTCCAGCACATCACGTCCGGCCAGGTCAATTGCTGTGGCCTGTTTAAAAGTCAGGGGAATGTTAGCTTTGTCGGCAGCAATCAGGGCTGAGACAACGTTGATTACGTCGCCCCCGGCAAGATAATGGGCTTCAAGGAGATCACTGGAAACATCGAGTCCGGCCTTTATCACACGGATTCGCGCATCCACAATCAGCGAAGGGGGAACGGTTCGCAGCTTCATGCCGATAAGAGAAAAGATCGACACCCTCGCCCCCGATGACAAGGCTCTTATCCAGACTTTCAGGAAATAGAAGAAAAGGCCCAACATAACAAGAGCAAATATTCCAAGAAGCGCAAAAAATATCAGCAGGAGTGGTGACATAACAGTTTCCTTTCTGTGTTAGTTTTTTTATTGAACTCTGGCAACTATAACCCTGTTGGATTGTGTGTCCAGAACTCTTACTGTCTCGTCTTTATCAATCATTTCGCCCTGGGTTATCACATCAACCCTTTTGCCGTCGATCAAGGCGAACCCGCCGGGGTGCAGATCGGACATGGCGGTACCTTCTTTGCCGATAAGCTGATCGAGTCCTTCTTCTGTTCCACGGTAATCCTTCAAGTTGTCGGAAATGAACATTCGCTTACCGATTACTGATTTTGGGAAATATTTACTCCAGGTGTAAATTGCCAGGCCCGTAAGGGCCATGATGCCCAGGGTGATAAAGCCGGCAGTTGTAGGGTCGAAAGTTATAAACGCTATGACTATAGCGCCGATCAGCGAAAATCCGCCGATTGTGCCCAGAAAACCGCCGGGGACAAAAATTTCGGCGCCGACAAGCATCAAACCTGACAGCAATAATACAAAAAATATTTGATCAAGATTTTCCATTTCTTTGTGACCCTGGCGGCTCCTTGTTAGCCCGCATATCTCACAGAATTCCTGTTGCGAGCGCGGATAGCGCCACTGCGACGGCAAGTATTGGCAAAACGTCAGATTGCAGCATGTCTATACCGCTGCTCCGGCGTTTCACCAGTTCGCCCCCCGCAGCAGCATATACGAGGTTGAACCATTACGTTTCTCTGATTTCGTCTACGACTATACGGTTTCCATGGGTTTCGGCAACAACAATCGGTTGTCCTTTCTCTATGAAAGCGCCCCGCGCGACAACATTCAGACGTTTGTCGTCAAAGCTGCCGATGCCTGCCGGTCGCAGCGGCGTGGTTGCTGTTCCCTTGGAGCCCACCAGGTCCGACGTGTCTTCGGAGGCGGTATAGCCTTCCTTTTTTGATACCGAGGACTGAAGGAAAACCGGATTAAACATATGCGTCCTGGGCAGATATCTGGCCAGAATGGCCATAAGCAACACGCTGCCTGCCAATGCGCTGCCCACAGACACGATTGCCGACTGCATTTGATCGGCCGGTATGCTGAGCCATGAATGTCCGGGGTAATGCTGGACCATTGAAAAGAGAAGAGACGCTGTTATAAGAACAAGCCCGCTGATTCCTGCTATGCCGAAGCCAGGTATGACAAATATTTCGAGGACAAGCAGAAGAAGTCCAAGCGCAAAAAGAAGTATTTCTTCAAGTCCGGCCAGGCCGGCCACATTATGTCCCCAGAAAAAGATAGCCAGACAGATAATGCCCAGCAGCCCGGGCAGACCTAAACCGGGAGTCTTGATCTCGACATAGATTCCAAGCAGTCCGCCAATAAGAAAAAGAGCGCCCAGCATTTCGATTCGTCTAGCCAGGTTTTCAGCCCAGGTTGCTTCAAGGATTATCAATTTGCTGTTTTCTCTACCTGTTTCTTTGAGCAAGCCGGGCAGGTCTTCAACTATACCCCTTGCCAGAAGTGTTTCATTGGCGCCGTTGCGTTTTACTGTTTTCGTAGCTTCATGGGAAGTCAGTGTGAGGAGTTTGCCTTCCGGGGATATAACTTCTTCTCCAATCTTATATTCGTAT
>CAYTRK010000229.1:0-3972 GCA_964440205.1 uncultured Victivallaceae bacterium | reverse complement strand
GATCAACTCTGCCGCTGATCCCTATCCATTCGCGCACCAGTTTGATTTCACCGAACGGAACGCCGACCTGGGCCATTCCCCATGGCCCGGGGTTCATGCCCAGGAACAGGATTTTTTTCCTGTTTCGAGCCCACTTCTTTATGTACCGGCTGTACGGTTCCCATGCATACCGGAGCGGGTTATATACGCAGAACACCTTGCCCCGGAATTTAAAGCCTTCGGTTTCCTTTCGCAGCGTTTTCGCAGCTAGTAGCAACTCCTCGGCAATTTCCGAATTTTTATTTGTCATTGTACTAACAATACAGGTGGAAGGTTAATTAAAAAAGCTGCTGACGCATGTGCGTCAGCAGCTTTTTGAAGTAGTGGGATAATCAGGTCTATAAATGGGCGGATAATTTTTCTTTAAGCGCGTCCTTATTCATTGCTCCGACCATCTGTTCCTGAACAGCGCCGTTTTTTATGAGAAGCAGTGTCGGGATTGACCTGACGCCGTACTGACCTGCAAGTTGCTGGTTTTTGTCGACGTCGGCCTTGGCGATCTTGACTTTGTCGCCTATTTCGTCCGACAGTTCTTCGAGTACGGGAGCTATTGCCCGGCACGGTCCGCACCACTCTGCCCAGAAATCTACAAGCACGGGTTTATCGCATTCCATTACCTCGCTCTGCCAATTTTCTCCTTCTATATGCACAATATTGTCGCCAGCCATAGTTTTTCTCCATCTGTTTTGTGTTGTTCTACTGAATCTGACCTGGCCAGGTAAGATCAAGGCCGGGCATCCCGTAAGAGATCTGGCTAAGTGAGACTTTATTCGGACCGAATGCCTGGGCTGCCATTACATAAATGGTGACAAGTATCACCAGGATAGCGGCAATGCCGGTAAGCGAGAAAAACACGCCGGGTTCTTTTTGTGCTGCAGGCGCGGCGACTTGGACCTGTCCTCCGCCCGGGGCGGGGGAGGAAGCCTGAGGCTGTGCAGCGCCCTGTCGGGCAGGTTGGGCGGCTTTCCGTACCGTCTTTTTCTGGCCTGGGCGCTTGACTTTGATAGTCTTGCGTCTTGTTGGCGTAGCTTCTTCGCCCGAGGGTTCTTCCTTCAGTTCGGCAGTCTTGCTTATTTCGTCTTCTTCTTGAGTCTCCATGCCCACTTTCTTAATTGTGGGTCCGCCGCTAACCTTTCCACTTCCGGCGCCGGGGCGTTTCAATTTTATTGTTTTGGGTCCGCCGGACATTCTGGGTGATTGATCCATGCCAAGAGCCGATTCCAAGGATATGCGTGAAGTTTTTCGCTTTTCGTCCTGACTGGTCTGTCCGGATTGGGGAGCTTCTTTCTGTTCCCCTGCGACAGGCGCCTGTGCTGCGGGCTTTTTAGCCCCGGGGCTTATTTTTATAGTTTTTGGCCTGTTGCCCTGTGTTCTGTTGGCTTCGCTGGCTACTTTAGCCTGGTCCAGAGGTATTTTGGAAGTTTCTTTCTTAGCGGAGTCTTCTCCCTGGCCGGATGGAATACCCATTACCGCCTTTTCGCTTTGGTCCTGCGGAACCTCGGCGCTCTGGTCTTCCTGGGCATTGCTCTTCAATTTCACAGGGGCTCCAGGTTTAGGTTTAAGTTCGGCTCCCTTGATTCTGATCGTGGGGCTGTCTTTATCTTCGGAAGCAGAAGTTTCCTTCTTTTCTTCCTGGGCTTCAGCGGAAGGTTTCTGCTGGCCGCTGAGTTCCGGTTGGGAATCCTGTTGATCGGAAGAGGGCTGGGCGATTTTTGTTTTTGGAAGCTTGATTTTAAGGGTGTCTGACTGTGGCGGTTGTGAAGATGTTATCTGATCGGCTTCCTTTTCTTCCGGCGGCTGCCCGCCTTGTTCGTTGGAATCCGACTTCAGGATGCCGTTTTTGCGCAGATCAAGTTTAGGTGGAATCTTGGGGTCTTCCTTTTTCGGCATAGAATCATCCTGCATTATCAATCACCTCCACTTTAGAAATATACTCCCTTGCTGCCGTGAAGTCAATATGCCATCTCAGATTTTAAGGCGTTATACTGACATTATTTCTTTTTCCTTGGATTCGAGCAACTTGTCTATTTGCTCAGTATGTTTGTCGGTGGCCTTTTGTATGTCCTCAAGGCATTGTGCGCATTCGTCTTCGCTGATTTTGCTCTCTTTTTGAAGCTTTTTTGCCTCCTCGTTGGCTTCGCGCCTGACATTCCTGGTGGCCACCCTGCTTTCTTCTGCGACTCTTTTGGCCACCTTGACCAGTTCCTTTCTTCGTTCTTCGCTAAGTTCTGGGAAAGGGACCCTTATGACTTTTCCATCATTGACTGGTGTAACTCCGAGGTTGGCTGCAAGAATAGCTTTTTCGATTGCTGCCAGAACCGTAGGATCGTAAGGGCTTATTACAATCAGTCTGGGTTCGGGTGTCGAGATGCCCGCCAGTTCCCTGATCCTTGTCTGAGTTCCATAATAGTCAACCTGTATATTCTCGACCAGCGCCGGGGAGGCTTTGCCTGTGCGTATTCCCTGGAACTGTTCGTGTAAAAGCGACTCTGTTTTGTCCATCTTTTCTCTGGTTTCCTTGAGAATTTCCTGGGGAGTCTCCATCTCATTCCTCCTTTCCGGCATCGCCGGATACTACTGTTCCGATTGAATCGCCGCAGACAACTCTTTCCAGGCTGTTTGGCTGGAAAAAGTCAAAAACAACGATAGGTATCCCATTTTCCATGCAAAGCGAAAATGCGGAACCGTCCATGACTTTCAATGATTTCTGTAAAGCTTCGTGATAAGTAATCTGCTCGTACTTTTGCGCGCCTGGATCTTTCATGGGATCCGATGAATATACCCCGTCTACCTTAGTGGCCTTAAGAAGCACGTCGGCCTTGATTTCACTTGCTCTAAGCGCCGCAGCGCTGTCAGTGCTGAAATAGGGATTGCCCGTGCCTCCGGCGAAGACGAGGACGCGTCCTTTGGAGAAGTGCCGCAGGGCTCTTCGCAGGATGAACGGCTCCGCGACCTTGTTCATTTCGATGGCGGTCAGAACCCTGGTTTGGAGGCCCGTTTTCTCGATTGCATTCTGGAGGGCGAGTGCATTGATCATTGTGGCCAACATGCCCATATAGTCGCCGGTGACGCGATCGAAGCCACTGGCTTCTCCGCTGAGTCCGCGGAAGATATTTCCTCCGCCTACGACAATGGAGACTTCCACGCCCATTTCGCTGACGTGCTTAATCCTGGTGGCTATTTCGTCAGTGACATCGTGATCAAGACTGACTTTCTTCTTTTTATCCTGGAGGGTTTCTCCACTGAGCTTCAAAAGGATTCGTCTGTATTTGGGGTCTTTCTGCGATGTTTTGCTCATTGTAAGTTAGTCTTTCTTTTTGAATCAATATAGTATGCCTAAAAAATAATGCCAGTAAACATCAAAAAAAGAGAACTTGAATTGAGGAGTTGTAATTGTCCTCGATATCCCTGGCTTTCTTCACCAGAGGCGCGTGAATAGATCAGGGTAGTCACTCCATATCGCATAAAAACCTTGCCGTCGGCAAACCAGAGCGGTTATTCTGCCTCCACTCCGGACCGGGAAACTGCGCCACGCGGCAGGCACGGTCGAGAGCGGAGAATCAAAAATGAGGTTGCACGAGTCCAAGATAATTGACACTGACAGGCTGACAGAACTTCGCGCTGGATGGCAGCGGGAAGGAAAGACTGTTGTATTCACGAACGGTTGTTTTGATATTCTGCATGCGGGACATCTGGAATATCTTGAATTCGCCCGAAAGCAGGGGGATGTTCTGATTATCGGGCTTAACTGTGACGAATCAATACGCCGGACCAAGGGCCAGGCGAGACCGGTTGTTTCCGAAGATCAGAGGGCGAAGATGATTGCCGGGCTGGAATGTGTGGATTACGTGACAATATTCTGCGAAAATGAACCGGCCGCGCTTATAGAGAAGCTCGTACCCGATGTGCTTGTTAAGGGAGAAGACTGGGCTC
>CAYTRK010000228.1:0-3995 GCA_964440205.1 uncultured Victivallaceae bacterium | reverse complement strand
ATAAGGATGGCGCCGGTTTTGAATTACAAGCTGACCTCGTCCTTCTTGCTTTGGGTTTTCAGTCCCCATGCCCATCAAAAATTGCCGAAAATCTGCAACTCAAGACAACCGGACAAGGAAACGTGCTTACAAATGAAGACTATTCGACAAGCATACCATCAGTCTTCGCCGTCGGCGACCTTGCCTGCGGACAGTCGCTGGTTGTAAAAGCCATGGCCGATGCCCGGAGAGCAGCGTGCCATATTCTCTCCCACATCCGCGCTTGACCGTACTGACGAAACACATCTTGCCCCCTTCAAAAGCCGCGCCCACACCGGCACGTCACTTTTTTCTCACAAATTCTTCAGGCTCACCTTGCCATACACCCCCAATCCGTATATGTTAATGCCGTAAAAAGAAACCCGAAAGGACTTAGTATGCTTGAATCAATCCTCACCCGCCCTCTTGCAATCATTGATATTGAGGCAACCGGCACAACACCCAGGGCCGACAGAATCGTCGAACTTGCGATTATAATGCTTATGCCCGGGGGCGAGAAGAAAACGCACATCTTCCGCGTAAACCCCCAGGTGCCTATACCGCCGGAAACCACCGCCATTCACGGCATCAAGGACGAAGACGTGGCTCAATGCCCCACCTTCCCGGATGTCGCGCCCAAAATCGCCGATGTGCTGGAAGGCGCAGACCTCGGCGGCTATAACATAATCAGGTACGACCTTCCCATGCTTACAGAAGAATTCATACGCGCAGGGATCCCGCTTGAAATCGCCGGATGCAGAGTCATTGACGCCCAGCGAATTTTCCACAAGAAAGAACCCAGAGACCTGTCAGCGGCTCTGGTTTTCTACTGCGGCAAAACTCATGATCACGCCCATGGTGCGGAAGCAGACGCTCAGGCAACGTTGGAGGTTCTGGAAGGGCAGCTCCAGAAGTATGATGACCTTCCAAGAGACATGGACCAGCTTGATAAGTACTCAAGCATCAAAAAACCTCACTGGGTCGATCAGACCGGCAAACTGAAATGGAAGGGAAGAGAGATAGTCCTTAATTTCAGCAAAAGAAAAGGGGAACTTCTCCGGGACATTATAGAAAACGACCCGAGCTTCGCAAAATGGATACTGAGAAGCAACCTGCCCCGCGATATGCAGGATATTGTAAAGGGCGCGATAAACGGCAAATGGCCCGAGCCGGATCAGTCCTCCTGAAAAAGCAGGGATAATGCAATGACCGCAAAAGGTCAGCCTCCGTACCCCTTCTCCACCTTGTCGGCTATGTCCCGATAGCCAATATCAACCTGGTATATCTCTTTGTAATGCCGCACAGCTTCTTCGTTGTCGCCCAGAATCTCCGCAATCTGGCCCAGCTCATACACTATGCTCTTCTTGGTCTCATCCATAACGGGCAGCTCACCGGAAGCCTTTTCCAACTGTTCCCGGGCAAGATCATATTGCTTCTTGTTCTTGAAACACATCGCGAGATAATAGAAGGCTCTCGTCCTGTACTTCGGACTGCGCTGCGCAAGCTGAAACTGCTGTATGGCCTCGTTATAATATTCGTTCTCGAATAACATCAAGCCCCACTCAAAGCGTAACTTGAGGTCATTCGGATACCTCTTGACACGCTGCTGCAGACTGTCAAATACGTACTGAGCCTTTTCATGCTCCTTCGACTCGGCCCCCTGCTCATCGCCCTGCTGCCTTAAGGTGTCAATTTCATGATCAAACTGCTGAACCTGTATCTCGCTCTTGGCATTATCCAGCTCCGGGTCCGAAGATGTGACCTCCAAACCCCGGTCAAGTACGTCTATAGCCCGATCATATTTATTGTTCTGGGTATATAACCGGGCCAGGGCCTTGTAATGATTCAAGTTCTCAGGCTCCTCCTTTATCCGCTGCTCAAGATGCGCAATCAGCGACTCAGCGTCCTTCTCTGTCTTAACGGCTTTTGATTCCTTCTCGAGTCTCGTCGCCTCTTCGGTATCCTTGATCATGTCCCGGTAAGTCCCGCCTTTTTCAGCCGCTTCACTCCACCCGTCTGTATTCATGCTGTCCAACGCCATCACATCTTTCAGAGATTTCAAGGCATTCGGATCGTTAGGACAGATCTCGCACAAACGTTCAAAACACGATCTCGCGGAGCGAGTCTTCCCGGTCTTCACATACAGGCTGCCCAGCCAGTTCAAAAGCTGAATATCGTTTGAATAGTGCTCCTGAACCAGCTCAAGGGTGTGAATGGCAGCTTCCGGAAGACCGGCACCGCTGGCAGCCTGAACAAGCGCCATGACGAATTTTTTATTCAACGGGTCCTTTCGCAGCAGCTTCTCCGCCCCAATCACCGCCTGCTCCGCTTTTCCCGATTTGATAAGCGTCATCGTCCCGATATACCCCGGCAAGCCGGTTATCGAAGACATCACATGCGTGAACGACCCCTTTCCGCTCTTCTTAAACCGTCGTATCTCCGCAGAACGCAGGTACTTCCTCGCAGCAAGAAGCCGCGGTTCCATTTCTACACAGGAAAAGAACAGATCAACAGAGTAGTCATAGTTCCCCCGCTCAAAAGCCGCTACCCCCTTGTTGTACAGTTCCTTTATATTGCCCGTAACACTGTCTAGCCCGACTTCTGCCATAGTAACTCCCGCTTGTAATTTCGCAGCGGCCAGCTTTTCTAACCGGTCTGCCGCCATCAACACTATTCAACACGAAAAACACAAAACACGTCAAGCATCTATAAGTAATTCTCATTATACGAGATGAACACAAATCATTGTTTCAGCTCGGCTCCATGAACCGAAATCCCCACCATAAGATAGCACGAAACATATGAAAACACTTGACCACTGTGTCGGCGACGTCAAGATGACAATTGCTCGATTCGATTGGCAATGGGTTGCACATTCGATTGTCTGCTGGTACTGTCCAGAGTTGAGCTAAGATTATGCATAGAAAGATCATCACACTCCTGCTTGCAGGCGCCTTCTGCGGATGCGCCTCCTGTCGACATGTTGAACAGCCCGAGGGCAGAACGCGGGTCCGTTCGGTCAAAGACTCCTGCTCACTCAAGACAGAGCACACCACACGCGATTCCATCACTTTCAGTATGAACGGAAAACAGTTCCGCCTATTCCATAACAGCAGAAAAATGCTCTTTGACGGTTTCCTCGTGTGGCTGAATGAACCCGCACAAAAACGCCGAAAAAAGCTTACCCTCACAACACAAGACGTGCGCCTCACACTCCAGCCCTTGCTCACACCGGAAAAATTCCTCGATTCCATCAACCCTGGAAAGATCATTATAGACCCCGGCCACGGCGGGGCCGATCCTGGCGCCGCAATCAAAAGCCACTGCCAGGAAAAAAGTCTCGTACTCAATATAGCACAAAGTTTAGCCGCCAAACTGAAACAACAGAACATACCAGTGCATCTCACCCGCGAATCGGATAAGAGCATGAGCATTCGCGCCCGAAACGCTTTCGCAAAAAAGCTTAATGCCGACATTCTCGTCAGCATCCATCTGAACGCGGCGTCAAACCGAAAAGCGCATGGAGTCGAAACCTATATCCTCCCGCCCGCCGGTGCGCCGTCTACCTCGGGACAACGGCACGGAAAAGCGGCGCCTTTTCCAGGAAATAGATTCGACGCACAGAACATGATACTGGCTTACAATATCCACTCGCGCCTGGTGCGCAAGCTTTCCGCAGGAGACCGAGGAATAAAGAGAGCTCGCTTCCGCATCCTTCGCAACGCTGCCTGCCCGGCGGTCCTCGTCGAGTGCGGGTTCCTGACCAATACTAAGGATGCTCAGAAACTGCACAATACGAAATATATTCGTATCGTAGGGGAATCGCTGGCTCAGGGCATACTCGATTACATAATAAAAAGTCGGCAAACCGGAACAGAAAAACCAAAACAAAACGGCTCTTCCGCAGAATCTGTGGGTTAAGTCGGTTCCTTATATGTGCCCGAAACGACACTCCTCCCGTCTCGGTAAAAGTCAGT
>CAYTRK010000227.1:0-4032 GCA_964440205.1 uncultured Victivallaceae bacterium | reverse complement strand
TGGTATATGGAAACATGCGATGTTGTTCCGCGCAACGCGGACAGGCGCTGGTAATCAGCCTGACTTATTCATGAGTCTTCGTGAAAAGTTTTGCGGCGAACGTATGAACATGGTGATGGGTTGACCATGACGGGGGAGAAAGCCGTGGACGGATTTATCTGATTAATAAATAGATGTTTATGCAGAAAATAGTCTGTCAGCTTTTGACAGAACGAGGGTTGCAGTAGGGAAAGCTTAATGAAAAGAATATTGCTCCTTGTGCTTGCTGTGCTTTTTTCCACCAGCTGTGCGATGCTTTCTTCGCGCAAAACTTCAGGCTTGAAAACTCTTGATTTTCGAAAAGTCGTACAGGATTCGAAGGACAAGGTTTTCCCTGCCGTTGTATTTGTCAAGTGTCTTCAGAAAACCCATCGGACCGGCGAAAAACGTTCGTACGAGGTAAGCGGGAGCGGCGTGATAATATCTCCGGAAGGGGAGTTCCTTACCAACTGGCATATCGTAAACCAGACTGAAGAGATCCGTTGTCTGCTGTACGACGGGCGGAGTTTTTCCGCCAGAATCATTGGCGGAGACAAGGATCTGGATTTGGCTCTGTGCAGGCTTGATCGGGTATCCTCCAACTCGCCTCTGCCGTATGCGGAGCTGGCAGAATCAAAGGGGTTGCGTGAAGGCGACTTTGTAATGGCTATGGGCGCTCCGTGGGGACTGTCCAGGTCTGTTTCTATCGGGATAATATCCTGCGCCAACAGGTACCTTGAAAAGAAGAGCGAATACAGCTTGTGGCTTCAGACCGACGCGGCCATCAGCCCCGGCAATTCGGGCGGCCCGCTTGTAAACACCGATGGAAAAGTCGTTGGTATCAACACCCTTGCCATGCCGTACGGCGGCGATATGGGGTTTGCTGTTCCTTCAAGTGTAATCAAAGAAATTATGCCTAGCATCCGCGAGTACGGCTCTGCAAACTGGGGGTGGACGGGTTTGATTCTTCAGCCGCTGCGGGACTTTGAGCGGGATATGTACTTTGAAGCTGATCGGGGTTTTATTGTGGCAGGGACTGTTGCTGATAGCCCGGCAAGGAAGGCAGGGGTTCTGGATAGGGACCGTATAGTAGCAGTCGCGGGCGACGCGGTTACAGCAAGAACGCCCGAGGATCTGCCGCGAATTCGACGGAAGATCGCGTTGTTACCTACCTCTAAGCCTATTAAACTTGATGTAGTGCGGGAGGGCGAGCAGATCGAGCTGGAACTGCAACCTCGTGCCAAAGGAGATGTAGAAGGCAAAGAGCTGGATTGCCCGCGCTGGGATCTGACGGTAAAGGCTGTTAACCAGTTTGAAAATCCGAACCTGTATTTTCATCGCAAGAAAGGTGTTTTTGTATATGGTGTGAGGCATCCGGGCAACGCGAGTGATGCCGGCATATATCATGACGACATAATCCTGAAGATCGGAGACCGGAGTATTGAGTCTCTTGAGGACGTAAAGAAGGCACATGCCGAAGCCCTTGAAAACATGGAGGAAAAGTCGCGCGTGCTTTTTACGATTCTCCGAAACGGTTTGATGAGGCAGGTGGTGCTGGATTTTTCCCGCGACTATGAGCGGGAATAGCGAGAAGGAGGAGATATATGCGATTGTTTGCTGTTGTAGTTATGGCGTTTTTAGTTGCAGTTGACTGTGGCATGGCCGAAGGCAAAGCGGGTTCTTCAAATGGAAAGCAGCTTGCTCAGGTTGCTGCCGAACGCATGGACATTGCGAATTCTCTTCGGCCGTCTATGGTGGTGGTTGAGTACTGGCTTAAGTACGACGGCGGCGAATTGCCTTTCCTGTATGTCGGTTTAAGCGAGAATTTTTCTTTTCATGATTTGTCGATGGACACGCTTTCGGATCTTGTTTCGGAAGAGCGCCCGCTCGAAGTGCCCGGTTTTGTGGTTGGGAAACGCCTGATATTGAGCGAAGATACTGGATTGCATCCCCGATTTATCCATCGCATCAGGGTTCGTTTCGGGGAAGAGAGCACAGCAGCGAAGCCAGTGGGTTTTGCTGAGCACAGCAGCAGTGTTTTACTCAAGACCGACGCGCCTCTGAATGGCACGATGCCATTGTCATTCAAAAAGCAGGTGTCGCCCCCTTATCTATATGTTGCCTACGTGCCCTCGGATGGAAAGTGGGTCGTAGCTACCGCGCCTTTTTCCATGGTGATGCACGCCGTTCCCGGAAAGAACGGCGAATTTGCGTCCGATGGGCCGTGTTTGCTCGTCGGAGCAGGGGGGGAAGTGGGCGCGGTTTTTATGCGGAAGATCACGCCAGTTGACGGAATCTGGAAAGATCCGCCCCTGTCGTGGCCCATGATAAGCGCCGAGGAACATAAAAAGGCGCTGGGCGAACTGAAAAGCGCCACGGAGAAGTCTCTTCTTCCAGTGACATTGGGGTTCAGAAGTCCCAGCAAAAACAATCAACAAACAATGATGGGCATGATGAGCGAGTCGGCGGCTACAGAAATGCAGACTGTTGGAATTCTTGTTAACAGGAAACAGTTGCTGATTCTTGCATTGCTGGACGCGAAGACTACTGCCAGACTGGAAAGCATCCGCGTTGCGGCGCCGGACGGCAAAAAACAGAAGGCCGAATTCGTGGGGAGCTTGAAAGATTACGGTGCGCTTGTTGCCGAGTTGGAATCGCCCGTCCAGGGCGCGGTATCATTTTGCGAAACCCCGTTGCGCGGGCTGCGGGATAAACTTCTGTTTCTGGTGGATTTGAGCGTAAAAGGAGAACAACGTATAGCCAGGTACTGGCATTCGCGAATCAGAAAGATAGTCCGAGGCCACAAGAACAAGCTTGTGCCTGAGTTGGAACGATCAGCGGAGGATGCGTATCTTTTCAATCGTCAGGGAGAGCTTGTTGCATTTCCTGTGACCATTCGAAAGAAGGTGGGGGAAGACATTCATTACCGGAGCGATCTGGATGTGCTTATGTTTGCTGCGCAAATGAAGGCAATTCTCAATAACCTTGAGAGTAGCATGGATCCGAATCTTATTCCTTTGAGCGAGGAAGAAGAGAACCGGGTTGCCTGGCTTGGGGTGGTGCTGCAACCGCTCGGCCGGGATCTGGCAAGGGCAAACAATGTTTCCAGGGAAACCCGGGACGGGATGACTGGCGGTCTTGTAACATATGTTTACAAGAATTCCCCTGCAGCTGAAAAGGGGATTAAGCCCGGGGACATTTTGCTTCGCATTCATGCGCCGGACTTGTCCAAGCCGGCCGAGATCACTGCCAGCCGCTCTTTCAGTATGGACAGGCCTTTCCCGTGGGACCGGCTTGACGAGCTACCTGAAGAATATTTTGACCGGGTTCCTCAGCCCTGGCCCACGGTCGCCAACAGGATGACGGCCATGCTGACGGAGCTTGGAATAGGGACGGAATATGAAATTGAATTTATTTCTGACGGCGAGAAGGTCCGCAAGAAGATGGTGGCCTCAGAGTCGCCTCCGCATTTTGCATCGGTACAGCCGTACAAATGCGAGAAGCTCGGAATGACTGTCCGCGACATGACTTTTGAAGTGCGCCGGTATTTGCAGAAAGACGCCGATTCCCCGGGCGTGGTGGTATCGTCGCTGGAACCGGGAAGCAAAGCGTCGGTAAGCGGTGTGCGTCCGTACGAACTCATTACACAGGTGAACGGACAGGCGGTAACAGATGTGAAGAAATTTGAAGAACTGGTCGGGGACGCAAAAGAGATCAAGCTGTCAGTCAGCAGGATGTCGCAGACCCGCCAGATTAGGATTCAGTTGGACTAACCCGCATATCTGACACTCTTCCGACAGAAACAATTGATAGCGCCATTATTGCAAGTCGAAATCGTTTTGAGGTTTTTTCGATGTAGTTTTTTTTACCTCGGAGGAAAGAAGACAAGATAACATTATGTCAAGCATGAAAATATCTTTTTCTTTTCCGGACAACAAGTCAGAACGATAAAGGGTTCCACCATGTTTGCGCCGTGAGGGGAGGCAAGAAAGTGGGAGGGAAGGAGATAAGAAG
>CAYTRK010000226.1:0-4033 GCA_964440205.1 uncultured Victivallaceae bacterium | reverse complement strand
TAAGACGTGGAACGTGGGAGGTGGGGAGGGAGAAGGGGAGAAGAAAACTACGAAAGGCGCCAATGGGCGCGAAAAAGGGCGGGGGATTGGATAAGAGAAGATTAGTGAAGATCAGTGGTTTTCCCTTTCTGCTACCTCTGTAACGTTTGTAGCGACTGAAACGTGCAACGACTGCAACGGCTCTGTAATCCGTTTTTTCCTGTTGATACAGGTCTTTGGAATCTTTAGACTTGGAACATGGCATTTGCTCGCAAGTTAGTAGTGTGGTGTGCGGCGCTTCTTTTCGGACTATGGCTGGGTCTGTATTTTGACCGGATCAGCGACCCGCAGCATGGAACAGTGCGTCTTGTTCTGGGCCTGTTTTTTGCGTTGTGTCTGATCCTCAGGAAGAAGCCGGAAGAAAGCAAAGTCACTGTCCGGAGATTACCTGCGCCTGTCCTTGCTATAGGCGCGGCGGTTCTTGCTGTGGCAGGGCTAATTACTGATGTACATCAGTTTGAATGGCTGGGGCTGGTTGTTCTGTTGTACGCGGCTCTTCGGTGGGGCTTGCCGGACCGGTATGGCCGGGATCTGTTGGTCGGGATGTTCATATTGTACTGGATGCATCCGCTGCCTTCCCAGGTGTTTGCTCCGCTGCAACTATTGATGCAGCGGGTATCGGTAGAAGGAAGCGAGTCTGTGCTTCACGCCTTTAATGTAAGGGTATGGGCTGACCATTTCACTTTGCATTCCGGGATGAGGACCTTCCTTGTCCCTGAAGAGTGCAGTGGCATGAAGACTGCGACCACGGTTCTCATGTGTACCCTGGGGGTAACGTTGCTGCTGCGATTGAAGTGGTATGAGATCATTCCGTTTCTCTTTCTCGGTCTTGTCCAGGTTCTGATCCTCAACATTGTCCGCATCAGTTTCATGGTTGTCTGGGCCGCCAGGATGAGCCCGGAATGGTCTTCTAACTTCCTGCACGACACTCTTAATGTTTTTCTGCTGGTATCTGTGCTGATAACTCAGATTGAAGCCTCGTGGTGGAAGGCGTTCCGGACCCGCCGTCGCGAGAAAAAAGAGGCCATAGACAGGGGCGAGATCGAGCCTCCCGAAAAGGCTACAATACTGCCGCGGTTCTGGGTACTGGCCAGAAGGTGGTGGGCGGTGGGTGTTGCCGCGGTTCTTGTTGCAGGCGTTGTTGTTGGCCTTGCGTATAAGAACCGGCCTTATCATCGAGTGGAGATGGTCAAAGGCGCAGTCGAAAACCTGATGAAAAAGGATGTTGCTGCAGCCCAGCGGGCAATAGAGGAATGTCTGGCGGCTTATCCGGATGATAACGAGCTGCTTTCCATGAAGCTGAAAGCGTTGGTCAGGCGCGGCAGATTCGAGTCTGCCCTTCAGGTGGCTGATTCTTTCGAAGGACCCCTTGGTGTTCAGGAGACGATATGGAAAAGCTGGGCGTTGAGCGGCGTTGGGCGGATGGAGGAAGCCAGCAGGCTGGTTGATAATCTGCCGCAGCGGTACCATGACAGGCCTGCGGTTGCGATTGTGCAGGCTGAGTATAGCGCGATTAAGGACCAGCCGGAGCTGACTGCGCGGAAGGTTGCGACAGCTTCCGCTCTGAGCGACCTGGTTCCTCGGGTGCGGAACCTCTTTCCTTACCTGGCCTTGCGCGAGCAATGGTCGGCCATTGTGGAGTCTGACCGCTTGAGCGTGCCGTACAGGAATGTTATTCATGCGCTTGTGGCGGTAAAGGCGTACCGGCGCGCAAATGATATTGGATCGGCGTCGGAGGCGCTGTCCATGGCGTTAAAGAAGTGGCCGCGGGACTGGCGGTTTCTGTCTTCTCTTTTTGATCTTGCTATGAAGCGTCCCGGGAGCAAGTGGGAAGAGTATTTTGCCTCGAACCTTCGCGCGAATCTGGCGGATCTTGACACCGACTCTCTGGCCTCTTACACGGACTATTCTTTCCGGTTGTTGCGTCCGGATCTTGGCTGGCTGGCCTATCTTGAGTTGAAGAAGCGCGATCCGGACGATCCGGATCTGTATCTCGCGGCAGCAAGGAATGCGGACAAATGGTTTTTATTCCGCAAGCACTTTCTCGGACTGGAGGCCGGGGAGGAGCGAAGCGCAATTGATCTGAGGCCGATGTTTGCCGCTACCGCCGGAATATGGCCGTGGAACGACCTGTGGAAGAAGGTTCCGCTTGGGGAGGAAATGAGTTCAGCCTCTCCGGGTGAGATCAGGTCCCGTTATATATCCCGGTGCTTGGACGAACTTGAGCGCAGAGAAAGGGCTGGAGAACTGAATCGGCGCTTGCGTTTGTCTTTTCCTATCGCTCTGGCGATGGCGGGAAGATACAGCCAGGCCCATGATCGGCTTGAGAAACTTCGAACGCTTTATCCTGAAAAGGAAAACGAGATAACCTTTCAACACGCCCTGTTCTACCATGGTGAGGCGGAATGGGGCAAAACCTGCGAGGCTCTTAGGGAATACAAATCGAAGACGGAAATGCCGAATCTGACTGCGGATCTTATGCTCATCAATTCGCTCATGAACATGAATCTCGGGGCGCAGGCAATGCATATTGCAAAGAAAGGCCGGAAGCGTTTCCCCGGCTCTGCGGAGATCGAAAGGGCAATAGCCTCCATCTGGGATGTTTTCGGTCACAAGGAACAGGCGCTCTTCGTGCTTATGCGGGCAAACCCGGAGATTATAACCCGGCCCATAGTGCAGCTTCTTTATGATACGGGGCGATATCACCAGGCAGACATGATGAGCAGAACCCTCGGGGTCAACATTGTGAGACGCGTCACAGGCGGAGAGCAGGCGCTATTTCTTCCACCCGCGGAACTGACCGTTATGCGCAGATGGCCTGACCCTTTGAGCGCCGATGAGATGCAGAGCAGGAGCAGGATGCTCAGAGAAAGAGCCGATGATTACGAGAGTCCTTTTGTCCGAAAACTTTTTGCAATGAAGGCCTCATGGCTTGCTTCGCAGGGAAAGGACGACCTGTCTGATCCTTCTCTGTGGGCTGGTATAGGACGTGACCGGGAGGAGAAAGCGGGCGCGTTGCATCACCTTGCCGGCATGCTGGCGAGGCAGGAGATGTTTGACGAAGCCGCCGATGCTGCGCGCCGTGCGTCGGAGCTGCTGCCGGAATCGGCCGTTATCTATCGGATGCTTATCAGCATTACGGAGGGCGAGAGTGGAATTATAAAAGAGGCCCGCCGGAATTGTCCGGAAGATCCCTACATATGGCTTGCTTACCTTGTTGATGTAATCAGACAGGATCTGAATTCGGAGAGCGCCCCCGGGGCTGAAGGAGCCGGACTGCAAACAAAATCTTTACTGTCCAACGCCGTGTCCCGAGCGGTTGCCCGGCGCTCTTATTCAGCCACTACAATGACCCGGGCCGCCGACCTTCTGATGCGCAACGAATACAATGATATTGCCGCCCTTGCCGCCCGTGACGCCGTTGACAGGGCAAGGGGGCTGGTGCCCGCGTATGTTACGGGGATACGCGTTTCGTTGCGCGTTGAGGATCCGGACTGGGGACTTTTGTGTGCGCTGCAGGGCATTGAACACGCCCGGAATACGACTCCGTTTTACAAGACCATGGTGGCGATCAAGCGAATTCGCGGACGGGAAGACGAGGACCTGATAACCGCTTTGCAGCATCTAAGGAAGGCCCAGCCCGACGAGACTGTATGGACCGAGCAACTGGGAGATGCATATTTCGAGAAAGGAGATATGAAACGGGCGTTGTCCGTTCTGGGCCCGGTTATTCGCGAGAAAACCAGGGGAGTGCGGGTCCAATCGCTGCTCAGGGCCGCCGAGGCTGCGCGCCTGGAGGGTAAAGAGAAATACGCGATTGACATCCTGGAAGCCGCGCATGCTCTGTATCCGGACCGGCTTAGTGTTCTCAACAATCTTATCTACAACATGGCGCAGAGCCGGGAGTCGGTTTCGAGAGCGAAAGCAATGATACCGACCCTTCTGGAGAAGAGCGACCAATCTGCGGCGATACTCGATACCGTTGCGTATGTTT
>CAYTRK010000225.1:0-4083 GCA_964440205.1 uncultured Victivallaceae bacterium | reverse complement strand
ACGCGTATTGGACTGGTCGCTGCCATGTTCATGCTTGGCCTTGTTGTGGGGGGGATGTCGGGCAGGCGGATTGCAACGCGAACTGGCCGCAGGGGTGTTTTTGTAGCTCTTTGTCTGTGCGAAGCGCTGTTTCTTGTTGGAGCTGCTGCTGTGCCAGGGCTTGTGCGCATTGCAACCGCAATTGACACTGTGGAGATTCTCTACGCAGTGGAAGCTGCGGTTTATATGGCAGTTGCGCTTATAGGAGCGCTGGTAGGCTTTGAGTTTCCTGCGGCGAATGCTTTCTTTCTGTCGTCCGGGGGTAGGGTTCGCACTTCGGCCGCGATTACGGACGCTTTCGATCACATCGGGTCGGCTGTGGGGTGTATCGCGGTGGGGGTCATTCTTCTTCCGGCGCTTGGAATAGGTTCTTCATGCATGGCACTGGCTGCTCTTAAAGGCGCAGGGCTTATGTTTGTGATTTCCGCCTCGATTGCCGGCAGGCGGTGACTTACGACCAGATTCCAGGAATATGTGCGCCGCAGTTATGGCACTTGTTTTCTTTCAGAGAATTATCCATCAGGAACATACGGTATCTTTGAACGACCTTTTCTCCGCATTCAGGGCAGTATGTGCTGGCGGAATCGATATCCGGAGTGTTTCCGGTGTACACGAAATGACAGCCCTCCTTTATTGCCAGGTTTCTTGCCTTCTGAAGGGTTTTTACTGGTGTAGGGGGGAGGTTGCGGACCTTGTATTGAGGGTGAAACCTGGTGAAGTGGATGGGGACGTTCTGACCGAGTTCGTTGACTACCCAGGCAGACATTTCCTGTATCTTATCCATGTCGTCGTTCAGCGAAGGTATAACCAGCATAACTATTTCGAGCCAGGTGTCAGAATCCGCGATCCTCTTCAAAGTGTTGAGTACCGGTTTGAGTTTTCCGCCGCACATTTTTCTGTAGAAATCGTCGGAAAAGGCTTTGAGGTCGACTTTTACGGCGGTCATGAGTGAACATATTTCCTTGAGCGGCTTTTCCGCTATGAAACCGTTGCTTATCATCACATTGCCCAATCCTCGCTCCGCGGCAATTCTGGCGCAGTCAAGAATGTATTCCACGAATACGGTCGGCTCATTATAGGTATAAGCTATAGTTTTTGCGTCGGTTCTTTTTTTTGCGGCAGTGACGATGTTTTCAGGGCTTAAGTAAGGAATAGAAACCTTTTTCGGGTCAGTCTGGGATATTTCCCAGTTCTGGCAGAACTTGCAGTGTATATTGCACCCTACAGTGGCTATTGAATAGGCTTTGCTTCCAGGGTACACATGAAACAGCGGTTTTTTCTCTATGGGGTCGTTGTTCCTTGCAACCGGCCTTCCGTAAACCAGAGAATAATATCTGCCTCCGCGATTTTCGCGCACGCCGCACTTTCCGCGGTGTCCGTCCGGGACAGTGCATGACCAGGGACAAAGCATGCATTTGACGGCTTTGTCAGGTCTTTTCTCATAAAAACGGGCTTCAATAGGTTTGTCGCCTGCAGTCCCGGCAAGGGCAGGGCAGGCCCCGGCAAATGCGATTGCCGCCGATGAGGATGCGATAAAATCCCGGCGGGTTATTGCGGTATCTTTGAGTTCACTTCGCATAACAATATAAGTATATCACGATACAGAATCTGTGCAAACAGCCCTGAAGGCTTGATTCCGTGTGTTTTTTTAAGATACCCTCATATTGCCTGCCTGATCTATTCACAAAAAAACGGCAGGCAACTCGCTGCGCCCCGCGCCTGCTCCGGACGAGCGGGAGGGCGGCAGGTTGTAGTTGCAGCAAACTCGGCGCGTGAATAGATCAGGCTGATGGAGGATTGGGGGTCTCGATGGATGATGAGTATATTCAGTATAAGAGCATAGATGTATTGAGCAGGGTGTTGCCTCGGCCGCTGGCGTACTGGGTCGGAATCAGAGTTTCGGACCGGTTTTTCTACAATGACAACCGGGGCCGCCACGCAGTGATGAGCAATCTTCGCAAGATTATTGAATGCCGGGGGATCAGTCCGTCCCGTCGCAGGCTGAGGCTGATGGCACGGCGTACATTTCAGAACTTCGGCAAGTATGTGGTTGACTTTTTCCGGTACGGGAAGTTCACGCGAGAAAAGGTTGATAGGCTGGTTTCCATTGAGCACGGTGAGCGTCTTGATGAGGCGCTTGAACCCGGCAATGGGGTTCTCGCTGTTACGGCGCATTATGGAAGCTGGGAAATAGGGGGCGCTGTTCTGGCGGCCCTTGGTTATCCGGTTAGCGCCATAGTGCTGCCTGAGAATAACAAGAGGACGGACAGGCTTTTTCAGCGCAGGAGAGAGGTTCGAGGCATCAAGCCCATTCCATTGGGAAAAGCCGCGAGAGGAGCGATGAAGGCTTTGCAACGAGGAGAATTTGTGGCCATTCTTGCAGACAGGGATTATACAAAGAATAATAAACAATTTAAGTTTTTCGGGGTTCCGGCGTACCTGCCGACCGGGCCCGCAGCCCTCTGTATGAGGACGGGAGCGTCGCTTCTTCCGGCTTTTCTTGTACGGCAAAAGGATGACAACTACCTGCTTCGATTCAGTGAGCCGCTGATTCCGGCGGAGAATGAAACAGTGGAATCGATTCAGGAGGCGATATGCGGCATTCTCGAGAAGGAAATATCGAAAGACCCCACACAGTGGTATATGTTCCGTGAATTCTGGAATTACTCTGGTGACGGCGCCGCGAGTAGCCGGTGTCAGGCGGGTTTAAACAACAAGAGGTTTGCTAAATGAGTGAAGGAAATTTCTGTGTGATTCTTCCCGCCTACAGGGAAGAGGCAAGGATTGCCAATGTGGTCAGAGATTCACTGCAATACTGCGACAGGGTTGTGGTCGTTGATGACGGTTCAGACGACCGGACTGCGAATCGCGCGGAAGAGGCGGGTGCGCTGGTTATCAGGCACGAACAGAACAAAGGCAAGGGCGCTGCGCTGCAAACTGCGTGTCAGTACGCTGATAACGAGGGCCTTGAATTTGTAATTACCCTCGACGCTGATGGCCAGCACAGCCCTTCGGACATCCCGGCTTTTGCTGACAGGCACAGGAATAGCGCGTTTGATGTTATCGTAGGCAGCCGCATGAGCGACGTACAGAACATGCCCTGGGTCAGGCGAATGACAAATCGGTTTATGAGCTGGTTGTTAAGTCGCAAAATGGGTCAGGTTGTTCCGGACACGCAATGTGGCTACAGGCTCTATTCGAAAAAGGCTTTTCCGTATCTTTCGTCGGTTTCGGGCGGATTTGCGGCGGAATCGGAAGCGCTTCTGCTTCTGGCCGATAATGGTGTCAGAATAGGCGAAGTTCCTATCAGGGCTGTGTACGGCGACGAGCAAAGCAAGATAAGGCCGGGACGGGACACAATACGTTTTTTTTCTATGCTGCGAAGATATGAAAAAAACAAGCTCAAGCAACAGGCGAATGCGTCTGGGCAGGTTACTTTGCCCTTGCCTTTGCTTATGCTTAAAAGCTGCACTGGCGGTGTTCTGATGGGGCTGGCAAACCTGGTGCCAGGAATAAGCGGGGGCACGATGCTGCTGGCCGCCGGCATATATCCGCGATTTATAAACGCGATAGCCGAAGTGACTACGCTGCGTTTTCGCAAGGCCTCCGTGCTTATTCTGGGCTCGGTTGTTGCAGGCGCAGGCCTCTCTATTCTGCTTCTGGCCGGGGTTGTAAAGGACTTGGTTCTTGACTACAGGTGGATAATGTACAGCTTGTTCATTGGTCTTACACTTGGCGGTGTGCCGATAATCTGGCGGATGGTAAAGTCCCATTCCAGGGCCATGTGGCTGGGTGCGGCGGCTGGCTTTGCAGGGATGGCCGTTCTGGCCGTTGCTCAACAGTTCGGCGCGTCTCCGGGAGGCGACGAAGGCGGCCGTTTTTTCATGCTGTTTCTTGCCGGTCTCGCGGGGGCCAGCGCTATGATTCTGCCTGGTGTGAGCGGAGGCTATCTTCTACTTGTGCTTGGTCAGTATGTTCCCATTCTTTCGGCTATTGATGATTTCAAGGTGGCGCTCAACGCCGGTGATATGGGAGTTGCCATTG
>CAYTRK010000224.1:0-4095 GCA_964440205.1 uncultured Victivallaceae bacterium | reverse complement strand
CAATTCGCTTCAGACCCAGTAGCATCCCCCGTATTCGCCACAGCTTTCTCTGAGCGGACCTATGCGCACAGTCCTCAACCACTCGCCGGGCCAAGCACACGTCCAGCGAAGCAGCGCATTCATGCGTAGAGGCTAACGAGACATCCAGGTATGACGCCCGCTGTGGTGACCCGAAGCTCAACTGGTTCGCATGCATGAAGTTGACTCCTATGCTCTCGATAGCTCTATCCAAATGGTCAAGCGCCACGATCGGCGCTGCCTCCCCGGATACGATATCTCCGCATAAACTCGCGGCATCCAGGTAGACCTTGTAGATATCAAGTCGTTCGTGAGATAGCTCTGCCTGCATTCCCCGGTCACCTCTTTTCCTGTTCGTTTCGGTCGACGACTACGGCGACGACTAGGGCAGACGATGCGGAAGAGTCTACTCGTAATCCGTAGTCGTCGCCGTAGTCGATAACCGATCTTCTCAGCTTTTCATTTTGATTTAATATGCCGCGTCTTGCCCAGAAGCCCGACCAGATCGGTAATATCCGTCCAAGTCCGGGCTCCTTTTGAACATAGCTTCTTTACAACCTCAACCGCTTGTTTCCCCGCGGTATAATCGCGGTCTTCAATTCCCGCCATTATCAGGACTTCCTTGCCTTCTTCAACCGCCTGCCGGGCAAGCTCAAGGTTTGGGAGGTTGCCGCTACCGAAAGGAACGCTCGAAACTATCACAATCTGCGCGTCTTTCACCAGTTCACCTGCCTTGCCGATTGCTTCTTCTGTTATTGGCGAAAAAGGTTTTTCAAGCGCTGTGGGAATATCCAGAGCGGCGGCGACTTCAGCGTCGCTGTCCTGTTCATTCAAAACTCCGCATGTAATCGTGTATTCACAAATACTCAGTCGGCGGAGAATTTCCTCCCCGCAGCCGCCTCCACCGATAACATGCACATTGATGCCGAGTCCTGAATGTTCGGGGGCCAATCTTGGCGAAGGCATTATGCTCAGGGTTCCGTTGGCGGGATCTTTTGTAACCCGGATAGCGCAATGATAAACCTCTCGCAATGTTTTCTCGTTAAGAACATTCTCGGCTGGTCCATCAGACTTCAGTTCTCCGGAGTCAAGCATGAGAAGCCGGTCGCAGAATTCCGCGGCCATGTTAAGATCATGGCTCACCATCATTATGGTCTTGCCATGTTCCGAGTGTAGTCTTTCAACTATCTGCATCACCTCCAGCCTGTGATTTATATCCAGGTGCGAGGTGGCTTCGTCCAGCAACATGATTTCCGGCTCCTGGGCGAGGACCATGGCAACAATTACCCGCTGCTTTTCTCCTCCGCTCAGTTCGGAGAAAAGCTTATGTCTCAAATCTATGACATTTGTATAGACCATCGATCTTTCGGCGATAAGCTGGTCCTTCTTTGCGGGCCGACCCCAGCGCGGCATTGCGGCAGTCCGGCCGATCATAACGATCTCGGTAACCGTAAAGGGCATTGCGGTTTCCATGATCTGCGGTACCAGACCGACAAGTCGGGAACGTTTTGCTGCGGCGATCTCATTCACATCTGTTCCGAACAGCGACACCTTGCCGGAGTCGGACTTGACCAGTCCGGTGATAGTGCGCAGCAGAGTTGTTTTGCCGGATCCGTTGGGGCCGATGACGCCGCAGAAACATCCTCTGGCAATCGTAAAGGAGATGTCCTTAAGAATTTCCGTCTTTCTGTACCCGGCGGAAACCTTTTCCATTTGTATCGCAGATGTTGTCATATCGGAATCCATGATTAAGGAACTATCCTGTTCTGTTAACGTTGTTTGGCTTCTTTCATGAATAGGGCAGTCTAGGTATTCTCCCCCGTTTTCCTGTCCATTATCCATCTATTTCGGTCGACGACTACGGCGACGACTAGGGGTGACGATGCGGAAGAGTCTACTCGTAATCCGTAGTCGTCGCCGTAGTCGTTAACCCATTCCCACCTTCATACTTTTCATTAAACTCTTACCAGAACCTTCTCGCCCGGATTGCGGAGATTCGCGTGTACGAGTATGTGTACGAGTACGTTTTTCTCCGGCTTTGCCCGTATTCTTGCCCCTCCTACCCTTTTCGGATGGAGTCTACTCTATCCATCCCTGTTTCCTGCGTCTCGCCAGTATTAAAAGAAAAAATGGTCCGCCGAACAGGGCGGTAACCACACCTACGGGAATTCCGTACTCCATCACAGAGCGGGCAATGGCATCGGCTGCTGCAAGAAAAGCGCCGCCCGCAACTGCCGACGCAGGCAGGAGACGCCGGTGGTCCGGGCCTACGAGTGCACGCACAACATGGGGCACGATCAGCCCCACAAAACCTATCAGGCCCGATATGCTGACCGCGGAGGCAGTGATGATTGTTGCAATTCCCAGCGATAAAACCATCACTGTCTTCGGCTGGATTCCTATGTGGTGGGCAACCTCGCTGCCCAGCGTCAGTGCGTTTAATTCTCTTGCAAGCACAGTTGATCCGGCGCATCCGGCCACAATGAACAGGGACGCGGCTCCAAGCAGTTCAAAAGAGGTTGGTTGAAGACTGCCCAGCATCCACCAGATTACGGAATGAAGGCCCTCGGATGATGCGGTGGAAACCAGGAACATGAGTATGCTTGAACATATTGCGCTGAGGATGACTCCGCTCAGGATAAGGCTGTAAACCGACGGCGTCCCGCTGCCGCGTTTTGCCAGCATATAGACAAGTACCAGTGTCAGGGCAGCCGAAACGAAGGCTGACAATGGCAGCGCAAATATGCTCACGGCGGTCATGCCGCTCAATATGCAGATTGCCGCGCCCAGTCCTGCTCCGCCGCTTACGCCCAGGATGTATGGTTCGGCCAGGGGGTTGCGAAGTACTGCCTGGAATATGGCGCCTGCGCAGGAGAGCGCCGCGCCAACCACGAGACCCTGGAACACGCGGTTGGCCCGGAAGTATAGGATTGAACGTCCCAGCTGGGTTTGCAGATCAGGGATTCCGATTCCGGAAGATCCGAAAAGGAGGCACAACAGCAGTGCCATGGCGCTGACTGGAAACAGCCAGATATAGGATTTTCTTTCAATCTGCGGCATTTATGCAATCCCTGAGTTCTTTGATACCCTGTATTATGCGCGGGCCCGGTCGGAGTATCAAATTGTTGTCGAACCCGTCGTAAATATTCTTCTTCGCTATCGCGTCTACAACCTGCCAGCCCGGCCTGTTCATCACCTTTTCTTTTGCCGATTCATCGCGCGACATATACATACAGAGAATGACTTCCGGATCTTTTGAAACCACCCATTCATGAGATGCCTGAAAATGATCCTTGTTAACGGTCTCGCCGATATTTGTTCCGCCTGCCAGATATATCATGCGGGACAGGTGGCTTTTGCTGCCTGTGGTCCAGAGCGGGTCGTCCCATATTTCGACATAGACCCTCGGCCGGTTAGTTACGGATGCGGCGTCTTCATGCAATTGTTCAAGGTCTGCTTCAAGAGTCGAAGCAAGTTCTTCGGCCGTATCTGTCCGCCCGATCAGCCGCCCCACCCGGCGTATTGCCTCGGGAATATCGGCGATACTGTTACACGACACTCGCTCTCTTCGAAATCCCATTTGTTCTATTTTACGCGCAATGGACTCGTCGGCGAGATCAGCGTCAAGAACCAGTGTTGGCTCAACCGAGAGCAAAGCTTCCACTGACGGCTTACCGAAGCCGCCCACCACCGGCACTTCTTCTGTTATGCTCCGGGGGTAGTCGCAGGCGGAGGTGCGCCCTGCCAGCATGTTTTCTCCGCCTACTGCGCATACAATCTCTGTAATGCTGGGAGCAAGCGAGACTACGCGGATTTCGTTGGTGTCGCGGCCGGCCGTTTCTTTGTTGCCGCAACCTGCGAAAGCGAGCGAAAGGGCAATTGCCGCAGCAATCTTGACCGCCTGTTTCAGCCTTCCTGAAGAAGTCGTTGTAATGCCCTTTTTCATTGCGTCTGATCGTTCCTTTTGTAAAAAAGATGAATATATCAGACCCCTGAATAAAAACAAAAAGATAATATTTTGCTAACCTGATCTATTCACGTATGCCTGCTCGTACACGCGAATAGTAGCGAGCGGTT
>CAYTRK010000223.1:0-4118 GCA_964440205.1 uncultured Victivallaceae bacterium | reverse complement strand
CTCACGCCCGCTTCGCTCAAGCCGCCAAGCTCGCCAAGTTTAAGAGAAGAGTGCTATCCCTTTCCCCCTTTGCGTCTCTGCGTGAGAAAGAAGAAGAAATCTCACGCCCGCTTCGCTCAAGCCGCTAAGAACGCCAAGGTTAAGATAAGAACCCCAACCTTTTCTTACTTTGCGTCTCTGCGTCCATGTCAAGCCGTAGTCCCGCAGGGCGAAGGCTGATTCGCGTGAGGAAAAATTCCTTTTCCACAACCGCCATCCTGTAGTACATTTCCCCCTTGCATACAAAACACACGGAACACACGGAATTAAAGCAAAAAGGAAATCAGCGAGAACCAATTCACGATTAGCGATGATCCCATTTAGCCCATTTACCCGCAGGATGGATGGAGGTTGAATATGTATTCGACAATTGAAGCAGACATTGAGAACGGTGTGATCAAGGGATATGACGCCAGTCAACTCCCGGCGCACGCACATGTCCTGATCACATTATTGAGAATAGAACCAGACAAGCGTCCGGCAGTTGAAGCGAAGACCGCACGCGGAGCCTTACATCACTATGCAGACAAAGCGCTCGTTGAAATGGAGAAATCGGCGTGGCCGGCATTCGTGAGGGAAAAGCATGAACAGGATTGATGCCAATGTTGTTCTGCGCTACTTGCTTGATGACCATGAGCAACTGTCCGAAAAAGCCGCTGAAATGATTGACAATGAGCAGGTTTTTCTGTCGTTCGAAGTCATTTGCGAAATCGTCTACGTCCTAACGGGAGTCTATGACACACCTCGGCCCGAGATTGCCGCAACGCTAAAGGACTTTCTGCAAGCTGGGAACATAGCGACAAACGATCAGTCTGTTATCTCGACCGCTTTGGATCTATTCGCACAGAGAAATGTTGATTTTGTGGATGCCATACTTTGCGCGTATCACAAACATAATGGAGACAGCATTCTCTCGTTTGACAAAAAAATCGTAACCATTATGAAAGAAGACCAAATAACCGTTAATCCACTCTTGCCGAACAAAGACCAAAACCATGAGTAGAGAATGGACGGTGGAGAGTGGACGGAGGAACACACGGAATTAAAGCAAAAAGGACAACAGCGAAAACCAATTGAAGAATGGCGAGACCCCAAAAAATAGCCGGTGGAGCCCTTTAGAATGATTACCGACACAGAACGCGAGATATTCCGACGGATGCAGCCAGCAGACAAGCTGGCTCTGGCGTCACAACTGCACATGCAGGCAAGGGAATGGAAAAAAGCCGCTTTGCGGAGTCATCACAAGGATTGGACCGTCGAGCAGGTCGACCAGCGGGTCCGGGAGATTTTTCTTTATGCAGCCTGCTAACGTATTTCTGGTTTTTACCGAACCGCTTGAACGCGCTGGCATCTGTTATATGGTGACAGGATCCGTGGCAAGCATGCTTTACGGGATTCCCCGCTTCACGCATGACCTTGACCTAGTCATCGAACTTCCCTCGCATCAAGTCCAGGCCATCACCCAGGCGTTTCCCTTGGCTTTATTCTACACCCCGCCCGAAGAGGTTTTACAGATTGAAAGCCACCGTCCACAGCGCGGCCACTTCAATATCATCCACCACGAAACGGGTCTCAAAGCCGACATCTATATTCACGGAAATGATCCGTTGCAATCCTGGGGACTGGCACGCAAGTCGCGCATTGAGATTGCAGAGGATAGCGGCATCTGGGTGGCACCACCGGAATACGTCATTATCCGGAAGCTCGAATACTACCGCGAAGGGCACTCGGAGAAACATTTGCATGACATCAAAGGCATGCTGGAGATATCCGCAGACATCATTGACCAATCCACGATCCACGACTGGGTAGAACGCCTCGACCTCCAAAAACCATGGTCGGTCGCCACCTCAACCTAAAACGACCAAGAACCAAGAACAATCCCCCCTCCAGCGTTGTAAGCTTTGCGTCTCTGCGTGAGGAAGAAAAGAGAGCCTCACGCCCGCTTCGCTCAAGCCGCTAAGAACGCTAAGGTTAAGAGAAGAGTGCTATTCCTTTCCCCTCCCCCTTTGCGTCTCTGCGTCTTTGCGTGAGGAAAATCCCTTTCATACAGAACCACAGAACACGCGGAAACCACGGAATAAAGAATGGCGAGATGTGACCCAAAATCCCGTAACCGAACAATCGAAAACTTTAATATTGAGGGTTGACCGCGATTTACCTTATTTTCCATTTTCGCGGTCTGTTGCCGACAACCCCATATCAATATTACGTATTGACACGGTGGCTACTGTAGCTACAATTCGCTTGTGTTAAATCGAAAGGAGGTTAATGATGCAAGTCGCTGTTAGAGAGGCCAAAAACAGACTCAGTACCCTGGGGAACAAGGCGCATTCCGGTGAGCGAATCATCGTGACTCGCAATGGCAAGCCTTGGTTTGATCTGGTTCCACATGAACGCAAGGGGCGCAAAATCACACCTCTCCGCGGTGTAAAACCGACCATATCCCTGGAGGATGCTATCGCACCCGTCACGGAGGAGGATGTGCCGGGATGGATCTAATGCTTGATACATGCGGATTGCTATCACTTGCCGGACTTGCCGAGAAACGGCTGAGCAACGATACGTTAAACCGCATCAAGGTTGCAGAAAACGTCTACATCTCCGCGTGTTCGTTGTTCGAAATTGCGATCAAGCACAAGAAGAAGAACCTCTGTCTAGGTATTTTTTCTGATGCCAGGCAACTGTGGGACAAGGTCATTGCGGAATACGATTTAACAGAACTCGCGGTCTCGGCGGATGTGTTTTTCAAATCCGTTTCGTTGCCCAACCACCATGCGGATCCGTTTGATCGAATTATCATCGCGCAAGCCGAGACATTGAAGCTTACGCTGGTTACGTTCGACCCTCTCTTTGAGAACTACGGGGTCAAGGTCATCGCGTAAAAGGCGGTGCGGGGGCGGCGAGAGCCCAAATCCCTGGGGGAGTGTACCCGGAGCATCCTGCTCCGGATTCGCATATCTCCCGCCATCCTTTCGCGCCTTTCGTGTATTTCGTAGTTCAAAACTCCCTCCCTTTCTCCCTTTTCTTCCTTTGCGTCTCTGCGTCTTTGCGTGAGAAAGAGAAGAGTAGCTCACGCCCGCTTCGCTCAAGCCGCTAAGAACGCTAAGGTTTAAGAGAAGAGTGCTATCCCTTTCCCCCTTTCTTGCTTTGCGTCTCAGCGTCTTTGCGTGAGGAAAATCCCTTTCATGCAGAACCACAGAACACGCGGAAAGCACGGAATAAAGAACGGCGAAACGCCGGGGGGGGGCGGCTAACCCGCATATCACTGATATACAACCGCTTTTGCAAGTGAGTCATAATCTCGAAAAATCCGGGTCACCCCGGTGGTGGGGCTAATGGATGACCCCAAAGACCTCAAAACCCTATAATTCCATTCTTGTCAGTGCCCACACCTTCAGTTAGTATGTTCAGCATGAGGTCAGAAATATCAACCAAGAGGTTGGCAGCATGCGCACGGGAGGCTTCCATTAGAGCCGAACAACGGGCGCTTGCGCTTGGCGTACCCGTCGCCAAGCGGCAAGGCAATAAGATCGTGCGCTTGTATCCTGACGGACATACAGAGGTCATCGAAAATCTTGGGAAGCCTGATGTACGGCCCCGCCAACGAACCTACAAAGTCGGTAGCGCATAAATGGCAAGGTTTCGCATCATCGCCGGCCCAAATGGCTCAGGCAAATCTACACTCGTTCAGCGGATTTCAAACGAAGTAAACATTGGTCATTTACTCAATGCCGACACGATTCAGCAGGTAATGCGGCAGTCGCCCTTACTGGACTTTTCTGAATACGGCCTAGTCGTCAGCCAATCAGAATGGTCGCGTTTTTGCAACACGCACAGCATGCAAGCGCTTGCAGCTTGCCTCAGCGGGAGCAGGGTCAGCGAGAATCTTCTGGTGTTTGACAAGGAACCGCAGTCCTATGACACGGCCGTCATTGTAGACTTTCTGAGGGAAAAACTGACAAAAGCGGGGGCAACGTTCAGCTTGGAAACCGTTTTCTCCCATCCGTCAAAACTGGAGGCTATAGAAGCAGCAAACGAGGCCGGTTACCGCACCTACCTCTATTTCGTTGCAACAG
>CAYTRK010000222.1:0-4132 GCA_964440205.1 uncultured Victivallaceae bacterium | reverse complement strand
TGCGCAGCGGAGCATGGCAGCGGGGCATGGCTATACAGGGGCTGTGCATGTATGTAGAAAGAACAGGCGACGAGAGCGTGGTTTCAGCTATAGTGAAGGCGCTGGATCGGGACAAGGACCGTGGAGACAGCGAGCTGGCCTATGGCCGGGCCTTCATGTGGAAGCGCACTGGTAAAGAAGGATATTTTTACAAGGCTGTTAGACATCTTGGGGGTAAACCGAGTAAATGGATGCAGCGTTTCGGTAATCATGGCCGAAGTAAGCTCTACGTGCCGACAATCGTGCGAAAGGACGCGCCGCGCAAACCTCTTCCCCCGCGTAAGTGATTTCGTACCCGTGTTAGAAAATGAGGATTGCTCAGTTGACACAGTAAGTTCGGGTGATTAAAGTGCTACTTGAATCACTTAAACCAAAGGAGGAGTGATATGACGAGAAGCAGTTTTTCGAAGTTGGCGGTAATAGGTGTAGTTGGCGCAGGGCTATCAGGTTGTGTGGGTGTTAACGGAACTATTCGTGTTATACACGAATACAAAGGAACCGAGCCCCAGAAGACTGCAGCGGAAGCTCCGGCCGCCGAAAAGAAAATGCCTCAACAGGCGGAGACAAAACCATCAGCAGTGAAAGCTGTGCCGCCGGCAGAGCGCAAGGCCGACTCAATAACTCTTGAGGCAGCCCGGGATACTCGTCTTACACATCATTCACAGGAATTAAATCTGAACAGTGGAAAGTCCAACCGGTTGCGAGCACGGGGAATTGAGAGGGGATCCGCGGAATTGGTGGTCATAGATTTCGATCGCTCAAAATTGAAGCGGTTTGTCGAAAAATATGAGGGGCAGTCTTTCTCTGGGAAGCTGATGCTTCATGTTCGCCAGGTGCAAGACGGATCCGCCGAGGTAAAAGTGTGCGCGCTTGAGACCGCTTCGCAGTGGAACGAAGGCTCAGGTGTGCTGGATAAGGCAAAGCCGGGAGAAGCCACTGCTCTAGAGGCACAGGCAGGGCGTAAGAAGTGGGTGACTCCAAAAGGCAAAGAAGTAAAGGAATTCAAGGATCTTGTTTACCGGAATGGCGAGATTATTGCCACGAAAAATGAGCACGGCGTCAAGATAAGTGGTTCAGGTCCTGTTGCGATTACGTTGGACGGAGACTTCATTCGCCATTACGCCACATCGCCCAATGTAAAGGGAATGGTTCTTTATCACTGGGATAACGATGCAAAGGTGGATTTCTTCAGCAGAGACCAGTATGACAAAGCTCCTGAACTGGTTGTAAAGACGAAATAAAAATAAGGGAGTGTAGTTGTGGTACGGTTCCCGAGGGACAGGCCATGGTCAATCGAACTGATCAGGAGAGAGCGAAACGCTGAAAATTGGCGAGGATGACGAGAAGAAGATGACATTGAACACAAAATGGTGTGATGGTTTTGTCCGTCTTGATCCGGTTAGACGCCGTGTTCTGGATGGGGATGAGGCTTGGAATCCGCCGATTTGTTTGAACTCGGGTAGAAATATGTTTGCCAGTTTTCAGCTGTCGGTAGGGCCTCTCAGGAAGAGTTCAACTGTAAGTGTTAAGGCGGCACGCTTGAAAGGCAGTCGTGGGGCATCAATCAGTCCCTCGCAGTTTGATATCTATGTACAGTGGTATCATAATCTAAATGACAAATGGTGGCCCGAGGTTTGTGTTCCACAGCGAATCACCGGCGGCTCAACTCCCGATTTCAGGAAAAAGAACCGGATTCCGGAAGACGGATACGCAGGGTTCTGGGTTGATCTTTTCGTTCCTACTGACGCGCTCTCGGGCGAGTACGAGGGAAAGATTGACGTTAAGGTCGGGAGCGAGATCATGACGGTTCCCGTTCAACTTACTGTGCTTAAAGGCCGAATTGGGTCGGATACCTGCATTGATGTTTCCGCAAACAATTATGCCGACGGCATCTCCAAGGGCTGGCCTGAGTTGTGGAATGACCCTGATCATCTGAAGACAGCCAGGTATCAGCGCTGCGAAAAGGGAGTCTTCAGAACTGCGCATGACCACAGGATGTTTCTTCATTACCTGCCTTATGGACATACCGGAAATGTGCGCAAGACTTTTGCACCGCCGCTGGAAGGAGAAGGTCAGAACAGGCATGTCAAAAGCTGGGCTATGTTTGATCGCCGATCCGGTTCATACCTGGACGGATCGGCTTTTAAGGGAACGCGTAGGGGGGCCGTGCCGGTTAAGCGTTTTTACACGCCTCTGAATCTTTGCTGGCCTTCCGACTTTGTCAAGTTTGGTCAGCCGGGTTACGAAGCGGAGTGGCGGGCTGTTGGAAAAGACATGGTTTCTCACTTCCGTGAAAAAGGCTGGACAAAGACCAGTTTTGACATGTTTCTCAACCAGAAACAGCGTTTCAGGTATTTTCCTTTTGATGTGGAGGAGGCGAGATTTCCAGAGGATAATGACGTGCATCGGTATTTTGCTAAAATATGGCAGGGCACATTCGACCGTAAATCGACTGGGAAGGTAAGGTTTGACTACACACTTGGAACAACATGGTTGTTCGATGATGATATTAGATCTGACTTCACTGAGTTTATAGATGTTTTTATTGGGGGTGGTCATGATATGGGCCGAGCCCACGATGTTCTTCCTCAGTTGAAAAAGAAGAATTGTCAACTGTGGGGCTGTCTGAATAGCGGTAATATTGTGAGTTCAACGCGAGCATCGGCATACCCGCCATTGATGATATGGATGACCGGAACACAGGGTTATATGCCACGGTGGTGCACACTGGGATCATGGGGATCTCGAGCATGGGGAAGTGACATTGCTGAAAATGGAGCGGCTACTTTTATGTATTGCGGGTCTCATCTGGGAACAGATGAAACATTTGCTTCGGTTCGCATGAAAGTCCAGCGTAATTCGATACAGATGGTTGATTCGTTTGATGCTGGGGCGAAAAATATGAAAAGCGGGAAAGCGGCTGTAAAAAAACGGATTAACAGGATTCTTGGAATCAGCAATCATGACTGGTTTCCTTCGAAAACATTTGATCCTGATGATACTGATCGATTTACGGAAGAGCCGCCTCTCGCCGGATGGGAGAAATTTTCGGCAGAACAGAACCGTAAGCTCAGACAATTGGCTTTGGAAGTGGTTTCGGGAGTGAAGTAATGACTGCGAAAGAGACTAAAGAATGGACGATGGCACAGGTTAAGGAAGAACTTCGCCGGGTTGCTCATATCGGAGAGATTTTTGTAGATGGCGATCTTTGCCGCAATTTGTGGCAGTCTGATTCGCAGGCCTTCATGAAGGGCGATGATATGAATTACAATGCGGAGGTTGGTGTTCCGGTTAAGAAGACATTATTGCGGCTTGAGCGGACAGGTCCTTTTCCCTGTTCTTGCGCCTTGTGGCGGCAGCGTACTGATATGCCGGGATCCGGAGAGGCGTTGCTTTTCGGGTCGCAGGGTTCGCCGTACAGCGACGGCAAGCCGTCCAATAAGAATTATGTTCCGCCTAAAATGACTCGTGAGATGGAGAAAGTATTTAAGAAAGGCAAACCGGCGGTTAGCGTTAATAGTGTCGGCAGGGGTTTTTACGGTCTGAAGAGCACAGGAATCAGTGTACGTGTGTCGGATGTAAAGCAACCTTTAACGGTGCATGTATTTGTTCCGGTAAAGGATTCTATGGGCGAGATTGCCGCGGCGTTGGAAGTCTTTGTCCTTGCAACATCCGATTAGCTTTTGTAGGAACTGATGACCGCGGGCGGCTATGCGGGGCATAGCCCTCCAGAGATCCGTATATGGGGCGCACATTCAAAATAGAGGATATCCGGAAGACCGATGATTTTAAATTATCGGTAAAATTCCGTGGCGGGGCCTTGGTGTATTTGAACGGCGAAGAAATCCTGCGCGCACACATGCCTGAAGGAAAAGTCGCGCCGGCTACGCGCCTGCTGAACCCTATCCGAAACGCGCCGATTACATGCCGGACGTTATCCTGAATCGGCATGTCGGGCAGTTGAACCTTAATTTCGGAGTACCCCGTATTTTTGGTAGAGGGAAGGAAGGGCCTGTTGCTACAGCGCGTTCGGAAGCTTTTCGTTCATCGACCCAGGAAATCGAAGCGCGCGTGTATCTGGAAAAAGTATGGC
>CAYTRK010000221.1:3096-4188 GCA_964440205.1 uncultured Victivallaceae bacterium | reverse complement strand
CACGTCGCCGCCCTGCGGCAAGTGGCCACTTAGCGATATCATCGCTGACGTGGCCCCTCTCCCCTCACGTCCAACTTTCCACGTTCGACACTCTTGCTCTCGCCCCTTCATCATTGAATATTCCGTGTTGGATATTGTATATTCTCTCCTCTTCTCCCCCGCACATCCCACGTCCCACTTTATCTTCTCTCTCCCCTTCCCGTCGTCCGTAAGCCGTAGTCAGTACTAATCATATTTGTACCGATCCCTGTTCGGGAACCAGACAGTTGTCTCATAATATTCTGTTTCAAGCGGGGCATCCGGTTGAGCGAACCGTACCAGGTAGTGATGTCCCCAAGGATCCTTGTAGCCGTCGTCCTCCCATTTACCAGCGTCAATATTAAGGAATTTCAGCCCCCGGGGATTTTCAGATGTGTCATGGCCCTGCAGGATGGCCATCCTTTCGGATGTCATAGCATAGTAACCATCACCTGAAACAAAAGAAGGCCATTTTTCATAAGTTATCCAGTAAGTCTTCCAGGCTTTCGCCATCTCTCGAACTTCTGACTTGGCTGTGTCTCTGTATGCTTTCTTTCTCGCCGACCGGGCCGCAACAAACATCAGACTGGACAAAATCAGAATAATGGCCAGAACCGCCAGTAATTCGAGCAAAGTGAAGCCGCTGTGGCGCTGCGTAACCCCGTCAATAACCGGCCTCTTAACCATATGCTTACCACGATCTAATATCATCATCATCCCCATCATCATTCTCGCCATCAGGGCCGTAAGAAAGAACCCCAAGACCCGAAATTCTGTCTTTACGTTCCAACTCCAGGCGGACGTTAACATACTCAGGCAGAACATCTGAACCTTCGGACCCGCCGTCGGATCTCAGGAACTTCAACGCGCTTACATTAGTAACCAGCGTCGAAAAATCAGAAAAACCCGGCAATTGCATCTTGACCTCATAGCCCTGCTGGCCAATGCTGACAACCTTCGCTGCCCTGTTACTCTCAACCATATCAAAAACAACAAAATCCACCGAACTACCGTTATGCGGAATTGAAGTTAATCCATAACCAAGGTAGTCGGAATCAGGCGGATTCACCGCCC
>CAYTRK010000221.1:0-3086 GCA_964440205.1 uncultured Victivallaceae bacterium | reverse complement strand
CCACTTGGAAATAATGCCTAAGGTGGCCCTTGCAGTCATAGCAGATCGAGCCTTCCTGTTTCCAGTGTCCCAGGCAATAGTAGATTGATGAAATACGGCGCTTATAACCATGACGATAAGCACCAGTATCACTGTTGCGCTCATCACTTCGATAAGCGTGAAACCGGACTTCCTCTTGTCTAATGCCGCAAACTTCACAACAATTCCCCTCACATTCCCATATAGGTCATCTCAGATGCATACTCTTCCACATCGTCTTCGAACCCTCCAAGACGCCCTCGCACAACACGTACCATGCACTGCTTTCTTCGTTGATCAGCCGAGCTGCTTACGCTTACCTCATACCTGATCCAGGTATGCTCGGATTCCTCGGGGAATAGTACACCCCCCCCAACGTCAGTGCTCGTCCATCCATGCGTTTCCAGCGGATAAAGATCGTCCTCCAGCATTGATTTAAAAGATACGTCATTCGTCCACTCGTTCCAGTTGCTGACCATTGACGCTCTGCCCTGAAAAGAATTGAAAATATGATCGGCGAACATAGCCTCGTAGGTATCTGAGACATTCTGTTTCGATTCCTGCAGGCCCAAAGGAAAAAGAGACAGAAGACCGAACAGGCCAACAGCCAGGAGCAGAATGGCAAGATTTACTTCGATCAAACTGAAAGCGGCCGTTAATCTCGATTTCATACGTAAATTTTGCTCCCGGTTACGGATCCATTGTGATTTTAGCGAAACCTGCGGAATCGACATCTATCCTGAAAAGAACCCTCGATGAAGAACCTCGCGTATCTTCAACCGAAACAGAATCCGCGCTCGCCTGCCCGTCACTATAAAAATCAAATCTGTTATTCATCGGCCTTGAATCCCATTCAAGCCCCTCTGGTAGACGATTTACAGGACGGACTTCCCACCCGTATTCGTTATTACTGCCTGACCATATATTGTCGCTCGTCTCCATTACTACTTCGAAGTCTGCATTGGTGTAGGTCCTGGTTACGGTCGTAGACTGACCTGTCCCCAGGTTGTAGATCTTTGCACTCTGACCGGCGTTAAGTTCCAGATTGCCGAATCTGTCAATCAGTACTCCGGGTTCAGCCCGTCCCGTGCCCTCGTGAGAACATGTTACGTATGAACACCTGTTTGATTCCTCATTGAACAATACAACAATTTTCCGTCCGTCAAGCAACGCGATCTGCCGAGCAAACCGAAGGGTTGACCTTAGATGATGAGCAGCGCTGCTCCCGCGAATCCCCTTGGTCAGACTAAAATACGAAGCAATTCCAATGCCCGCCATAATCACCACAATACCCATCACAGTAAGCAGCTCAATCAGGGTGAACCCCTCGCCCCTGCGCTTTGCCTTTTTACCTGCTGCGTCAGTCTTCATCAGTACGTCTGCCCAGCTTCAACAGTGGAATTTGTAACAGTAACACTGTCGTTTTCACAGTTTATTATGATAGTGTATGCCCCGCCCCAGGGATCAACAATAGCTTCGTCTTCCACTTTGTATTCGTCCCAGTTCACAAAATTCACATGCCGCGGGTTATATCCCGAAGAAGTATCCGACGACAGGTCATCAATTATATCCTCATGACCTGTACTGTCATCATTTGTATGCACACCTGTAACTTGACCACCCGGCCATCTGTCATACTCATGCCGGTAGTTGTAGATAGCCAGCGCAAGCGTGCGGACATCAGATTGCGCTTTCCGACGTTGTGCCATACTTCTTGACTTCCTGAAAGCAACTGTAAGCAACGCGAAAAGCATGCCAATGATAACAATAACCATCAACAACTCTATCAGGGTAAATCCCTTCCGTCCGCCGGTTCGATATATACGCTTCGGTTTCACTGTTTCTCCCCAAGCCCCCTTTTTCGCTTCACTTATCTTTATCTCTATTTTTTCCAGCTCTTTATATCATCGCCGGTGTCTTCATCCCGATCAGGACCCTTCGACCAGATGGCCACGTATTGATCAACATCCCCGTACGGAGTGCTTACTTGCCCATCAAGGTCCGTATCAAGCCTTATAGACAACAATTCACCCCAAGGGTCGCGCAATCCGGATGACGCCGAATTCGTGCCCCATTCCTCACGTGTATAGTCTACATAGCTCCTCAAGGGAGCCATAGCATTAGTGTCCATCACAGAAAACGACTCGGAAGGGAACTCTCTGTTTTCCTGAAGGTAATAGTCCCATGCCTGTTCTAATTGCCCAATCAAAGCCCTGCACTTCAATATCCTGCCCTGTTCCGGAGCTCTGGTGATGGCCGATAAAACAAGCCCTACCAGGGTGGCTATAATCGCTATCACTACAAGCAGTTCGATAAGCGTAAAGCCAGCCCCGGCTCGGGACGCCTTCTCTCCTGTTCCCGGCTGAATGTCCTGTTTGCTCATGGCGATACCCCTCAAATATCTACATGCTGTCGCGGTGTATATCGTCTTCTGTGCCGTTTGCCCCGTCCCGGCCTAACGACCAAAGTTCATAACTCAGGTGCGGTGGATCACATTCATACCTTATAATATTACCCCATCCATCATAGATGGTATCCACGCTATTTGAAAAACTGTGCCCCTCGCCAGTCCTATGCGAGGCAGAACCGCCACCGGAAATCACCCCTGACATAAAACGGTTCCATCTGCCCTTGGCCCTTTCGTCCCGCTGCTCATCTCCTATCCAGGCGTTGTCGCTGTTGTCCGGATTGTTCAGATGCGCGGGATTCATTGATCCACGCTCCCGGTCATCAAGAAAGGCCACCAGCCCGTACTCAAAATTAAGCTCATCAGCATGCGCAGGATCCGTGAAATAGTTACGGTTCACCCACTCCGTCATATGGCTCATATTGGTATTCTCGTACTGATAACAGATCCTGCAGTCCCACCCATGGCATGTGCACACATTAGGTTTGATGGGCGGATAAATACCGTACTCGCTTTTGAATTCTTCCAGAGCCCCCGCAACCCTTGTAAGAACTTCAATTGTCCTCGCTTTTTCTTCACTTTTACCCGCGACCCTGGCCAACCTGAATATAATCCCGGCCAGAATTCCTATAACCACCATTACAATAAGCAGTTCAATCAG
>CAYTRK010000220.1:3974-4260 GCA_964440205.1 uncultured Victivallaceae bacterium | reverse complement strand
CAATCAGGAGGTTCTGCCCCTGCCCCGTACCGTCCTGCACCTGGAAATAGCCGCCCCGGAGTTCATCTTCCGCAATGGCGGTCCCAGCCGTAACAGTCAGGTCCAAGGTGTACTCATTCAGGGCCACAGCCGCCGTAATGGACTCGTTCAAATGGTCGGAATCGAGTTGAGTGGCATGGGTAATCTTCCCAATAGCCAGTTCCTCAGACGCATACGCATACCGAAACGCCCTGCCGTCCATGGTCCACCGGATGGTCCCTATCATTTCCTTACAGGTGGAGGACTC
>CAYTRK010000220.1:0-3964 GCA_964440205.1 uncultured Victivallaceae bacterium | reverse complement strand
TGGTTAAACCCTGCTTTTTTGATTGGTTTGGTCATGATGCACTTCTCCTTTAGAAGCAAAACAAGAGCCCAGCGGGGCTTCCTCCCGGCTTATAGGGCTCTGCTACAGGTTATGAAAGATTGGAATGTCCTTGATGGGCTTTCCTGTTGTTGACCACCATGTTGCCGTCCCAGTAGATCTTCATGGTCTTGTCTTCCGGGGAATCCGGAATGACCTTCCACTTGGTTCTCATGAAGTTTCCTTCACGATGCACGGCAAACCCGATATGGGCGCTGTTCAGGGCGAACGCATACCCGCTCGGGCAGTAGTCATCGGGGAACAGGTCCTTGCCTTCAAACTTCAGCCCGGTAAAACCGGCGTTCGCGGTCTCCTTGGAGTCCACAAACCTCTGTTGGGCCTGAAGAATATCGGCAATCACGTTCCACAGGGTCTCGGGCATAACCACGAGGTCGGGTTTTCCTTTGGCCCCGTCCCGGAGTTTGGCGTTGGTGGCCATAGTCCGGATCACGTTCAGGGAAATACTTTCCTCATCAGAGGTCATTTTCCCCTCCCACATCTTGTCTCCGGACGCTGAAACGAGATCGTTCTCCGCAATCCCGCCATAGGCGAGTGTCGCGGTCTCATTACAGCAGGCCCTCAAGCCGGTCAGTCGTTCAGAAGAGGCCCCGGCAGTGTCGTAAATCGACCCGGCCAGGAGCTTGGTGATGGATTTCTGGGCGCCGGCCACCCGCTGGGCGACCAACTGGACCTCCGCATATCGGCCGGAGTTCTTCAGGCTGTCAATACGGTAGACTGTGGCGTTACCAAAAGAATGTTTCCCAGGATTGTTACCGTAGAGCCGTTTAAACTCTACTTCTGCACGTTGCCGTACAGCTCAGACTATATCATCATCCCGTTGCACATTCGGGATGCCGGGCGCTCGTGTCAGGCTTATCGGTTGCTGAATCCTCACCTGTTAGTCGTTGAACCTTCCCGCCTACAATTACTTCCAGCTTCGGCGGACTTGGCTGCTGATTGTCCCTTTCGGGAGATCCCAGCAATTCACCCGGTTTTTCAGTATAATGGATAGATATATGGCAGGACTTGCAGACGGTAATACCATCCTCAAGTGCATGGAGTGCAATGACCATAGATACAATTTTGATTTTATCGCTTGGAACATCAATGGATAGTGAAGGATTCTCCGATAAAACCTGGTCTACGATCTCTTTCAATGGCCTTAAATGATGAACATGGTTATTACGGTAATGCCCACAATACTGACAAGTGAAATCATCTCTTTCCATAATAGGATAGGTCCAAACAGGATATAATGCCCGTCGAATCATATCGACTAACTTTGAGATTCCACCCTTCCAGGTCGCATGGTTTTCACCTGATCGGTGTTTATTGGAACAGGTAATACACCTTTTAGTATGATACCATTTATTGATAGGATTGCCGCAATCAACACAGAATGCTTCCGATAAAACATACTTCCGAAATATCCCATGCTTCTGGGCCGCACTTTTAAGTGCAGGAACCGATGTTTTTAAATCCTCAGCCATCACTGCAAGTGGTTTGGTTTTGTCAGGATAATTATTCCTCAGATATTCAATATCTTCTTCTGTCCATCGCTTAGACTTCGCCGTCAAACCCAATACCTGAGCTGTGTGTCGGACCCCATTAACTGACTTTCTAAGGTGTTTTGCAATTTGCTCAGATTTACCTCGCTCATAGTTATCAAGGACATAGGTTTTTTCAGCATTAGTCCAAAAACGATGAATGTCTACTAAGTCAAGAGCCTTAGCCTTATAATGAATTGAGGCCTTCCCACGGTTCAATACCTTAGCAATTCGATTAATTGTCATTGAAGAATAATTAGCCTTCAAAAACTCAACTTCTCTATATGTCCACTTGCGTTTCATAACTGCCATTCTACCATTATCCTGGAGCTAATTCAAGCAAATTAACTCGAAGTACGCCGCATTGATGGATTCCCGGTCGTCAGAGCTGATGGTATCTCCGCGTGAGTAGACAGATTGTTACCGCAAGGCCGTTTAAACCTTACTTCTTACGGTCTCCCGCAAGCTCGGAGCACATCATCACGCTGATAGGGTTCAGCGTGCGGGACGCTCGTGTCGGTTTTATTGGCTGTGATGTCCTCAACCGTTGCTCTCTGAACCTTCCGGGGTACAAGAGATATCACATTCCCCCAGCTTGGCTGCTGATTGCCCTCGGCTTTACCGTTAGGGGTTCCCAGCAATTCATCCCGTTTTGCAGTATGGTAGGCTTTATGGCAGGCATTACAGAGAGTAATTCCATCACCCAAACTGTGACGATTCACAATCATCAAGACCAATTTCAGCCGATTCGCATAAATCGAAAAATCCAAGTCTGGATGCTCTGCAATTACTTCGTCCCTAATGGTTGCAAGCAACGTAGTATGATGGACCTCTAAGTTCTCATGCCCACCGCACCACTGACACTTAAAACCATCTCTTTCAAGGATAGGCTTTTTCCACGGTTCATAAAGATTGCGTTGAATGAGCTTATAAAGAGAAGAAACTCCGCCCTTCCATTGAGGGTTCTCTTCCCCCATGCGGTGTTTAGCTGCACACTCAGCACAATAAACCGGCTTCATGTACTTATTTGCAAGTTTCTTCCCGCAATCCAAACAAAACCGATCTTCAGGGTAAAAATTATGCTGGGTCAAACCCAACTTAGATGCCCTATGTTCCACCATTGCCATGGTTTTTTCTAATGCGTCCCCAATCTCCTGCCTTGTCATATCTTTATAATGAGTTTTAAGGAACACATCTTGCTCAGGCGTCCACATAAGAGGTCTTTTCAACCCTAATCGAATCGCTTTACAGCGCATAGCAGAAACAGTCAAACCCAGCTTTTCAGCTACCTCATGGTTCTTCATGGTGCCGTATAAATTACGAAGCATTTGAACCTCTTCTTCGCTCCACCACCGAGAATCACCAGGCAGGATATGTAACTTTTGGGCTTTATTCCATACAGACCTAAAGGGACGAGACAATTCCTTAGCGCAATATTCAAGCCCTAAAGACTCAATGTTGCGCTTCAAAAAATCAATCTCAGACTGTTTCCAATATCGCCTACCCATAACCATAATCCTAACACACTGGGGCTCTTAATTCAAGGAAATTAAGTTAGTTAACCCACTCACTTGCTCATCGTACTCCAAAGGAACCCTGATTTTTCGCCCGCCATCGGGCCGTTCCCAGAGACCCTTCTGCTGTTTCAGCAGATAGTTGAGGAGGAAAGACGTGTTGAAATAGATATCAATCGCCTTTCCGTTGTCGGCCATAAAGTAGTCATTAGTTACAGACTCAAGTTCTTCCCATGTTAGAGCCATGATTTACCTCCATAATCAGGAGGTCTGCTGTTGGCTCTCCCTTGCCAGGGATCTTTGCGCTAAGACAGCGGCTAACCCCCCGTATTTTTTCGTGTCTTTGAGTTCCGCAGGCGTTTGACCCGTTACTCGCCCCCCTGCCGAGGGACCGGAACCCAACACCTGTGCGTTCTGTTTGGCTTTTTGATTCTTGGCCGCATTCTTCTCTTTTTCTGCGAGTTCAGCCTCTTTCTTCTGGATGGCTTCGTCTACAGCGGCCTGAATTTCCTTTTCCCGCGTCAGGGCCATGTGCGCCTCTTTTGCTGTGGAGCCGGGATGGTCTTCCATGTACGTCTGGAGGTCTCCCGAATCCCACATATCATCAAAATCCGGGTGTTCCTTGGCGTACCGGTTATACTCATCCTCAATAGACTTACGTTCCTGGGCTTCTTGCTGGCTCTGGAACCGCTGTTCCATTTCGGTCTTGACTTCTTTTCTGACCCGTTGGGCAAGATAGGCCTCCCGGTCAGACAGAATCTTCCGGGCCTTATGGATGGCCTTGTTGTCCGTCAGGACGGCCCCCAAAACGGCCTGTTCCGCCTCTAGGTCGGACGGTGGAACCCT
>CAYTRK010000219.1:0-4261 GCA_964440205.1 uncultured Victivallaceae bacterium | reverse complement strand
GGCTGCTCCGGCGTTTTACTAATTTGCACCCCCGCAGTAGCACTCTCCACGCTCTCGTTACGAAATTCTGTAAGATATGCGGGCTAAAGTCTTTCTTCTTGCATTAACTCCGCATTTCGCATAATCAAACAGTCATAAAACACAAGGAATCAACGCGGCTATGCAAGGCTTGAATTACCTGCTGGCAAACAGAAGTCAATTGATCGTACTGCGAACACTCTACGAAGCAGAATCCCCGCTCTCCGGAAGAGCCGTAGAAAGAGCGTCGGGACTCTCTAACCGAAGCGTAATGACGGCCCTGCACACGCTCACCGATGCAAATGCAGTTAATTGCCAGGTCTCCCCGGCAACACACCTCTACTCCCTTAACCATAACCACTACCTCGTCGCCAAGGCAGTGAAACCCGCATTTGAAGCCGAAGAAATGTTCTGGGTCGATGTCCGCAAAACAGTGCGCCGAATCGTTAAACCGCGCCCCCATGCAGCCGTAGCCACCGGCCCGCTGGCAAGGGAAGAAAACGAATATGGCGGCAGAGTCACACTCATAATGCTGTTTTCAAGCGGATCGAATCGAATCAAATCGCTGGCTTCAATTCAGAAGCTTGCCCAGACCTTCCGGGAACGTTACTCACTGGCGCTCGAACACTACCTCCTGGATCCAAGAACCATGGACCGATCCGAAAATGAGCCGTTATGGAATAGAGTTGAACGCGAAGGAATCCTGCTTTTCGGCTCGCTGCCGTAAGCGCGGAAAACCGGCTCAAACTGCCTGCATGGATTTGAATATTAGCGACGCGTTATGCCCGCCAAATCCAAGAGAATTACTCAAGCAGACTGACACCTTATGCTCCCTTGCCTCGTTCGGCACATAATCCAGGTCGCATTCCGGATCGGGGGTCTCATAGTTTATCGTGGGAGGCACCACACCGTCCCTCAACGCCAACCCGCATACAATAGCTTCAAAACCACCAGCAGCGCCAAGCATGTGACCCGTCATCGATTTACTGGAACTGATCATAACCGAACGCGATGCCTCATCACCCAGGGCGCCCTTTATAGCCGCAGTTTCCATCTTGTCGTTCAAAGGCGTGCTGGTCCCGTGAGCATTGATGTAATCCACCTCCGACGGCATAATTCCGCCGTCTTCCATCGCTATTTTCATCGCCCGCCTCGCCCCGTCACCAGTCGCCTCGGGCGCAGTAATGTGAAAAGCGTCGCAAGTCATCCCGAAACCCGACACTTCAGCGTATATCTGCGCGCCCCTTGCCCGGGCATGTTCCAATTCTTCCAGAACAAGGATTGCGGCTCCGTCAGCCATTACAAATCCATCACGATCTTTATCAAAAGGCCGACTCGCCTTCTCAGGCTCGTCATTCCTGGTGCTGAGCGCTCGCATGGCACAGAAACCGCCTATTCCCATCGGAGTAGCACAAGCCTCAGCGCCACCCACAACCATCACATCCGCGTCATTTTCCCGAATGGCGCGCATTCCCATTCCAATGGCATGAGCCGAAGACGCACATGCTGTAACGGTGCAGTAATTCAACCCCTTCAGATCAAGCTCTATGGCTACCAGCCCGCCGGCCATGTTCGATATCATCTGCGGAATCATGAAAGGAGAACAGCGCGAAGGGCCTTTGTTCAACAACACACTGTGCTGTATCTCAAATGTTTCCAGCCCCCCGACACCAGACCCGATAATCGCACCCCGCCTCTCCGGAGCTCCGGTGTCTTTGTCTAACCCGGCATCTCCAGCAGCCAGTTTTGCGGCGCCCATCGCATACTGGCAGAAGCGATCCATCCTGCGCTGTTCCTTGCGCGGAATAAAATCATCAGGATCAAATCCCGAAACTTCGCCGGCAATCTGACTGGCAAAACCTGAAGCATCAAAATGCTCAATACGCCCAACTCCGCTGCGTCCCGATTTCAGTTTTTCCCAGACTTCCCCAATCTCGGAACCCAGCGGAGACACTACGCCAACTCCTGTTATTACTGCTCTCCTCATCAGACCTCTTTCCGCAAACCAGAACCGTGTATCAAAACATTGTCCAAAGACTAAGCTTCGTAACCTTTCTCCTTCAAATACTTGTTTACAGATCCCACAGTCGTGAGCTTCTCAGCGTCCTCGTCGGGAATCTCCGCCCCGAACTCCTCTTCAAACGCCATAACAAGTTCCACCGTATCAAGCGAATCGGCCCCAAGATCCTCGATAAAGGAAGCCTCCGGCGTAACCTGCTCCGCATTCACCCCCAACTGCTCAACTATAATCTCTTTAACTTTGTCTTCTAGCGCCATTTTCTTTTTCTCCTTTCCTACATCACCATACCACCGCTGACCGTCAGCGTCTGTCCCGTCATGTAAGACGACGCATCGCTGGCCAGAAACACCACAGCTTTAGCCACATCCTCCGGCGAACCCAGCCGGTTCATCGGTATGGCTTCAAGCATTTTCCGCTTTATATCTTCGTCCAGAGCCTCCGTCATTTTTGTTTCTATGTACCCCGGAGCAACAGCGTTAACCCGAATGTTCCGCGAGGCCAGTTCCCTGGCAGCAGACTTCGTAAGAGCAATTACCCCGGCTTTCGAAGCGGCATAATTACATTGCCCAGCGTTTCCGATCAAGCCAATAATTGAAGCAATATTTACTATCGCGCCTCCCCTCTGTTTCATCATCGGTTTGGATACAGCTTTCGTAAAAAGAAAAGCCCCTTTCAAGTTGACGTCCAGCACCGCGTCCCACTGCTCTTCAGACATCCTCATAAGAAAAGAATCTTTAGTGATACCCGCATTATTAACCAGAATATCAACCTTGTCAAAGCCGCCGCAAACAGCCTTGACCGTCTCTGCAACGCCTCCGGCGTCGCTGACGTCCACTCCGAAACATTCCGCGCGGCGGCCATTCGCCCTTACCATATCGGCCGTATCAGCAAGCCAGTCGGATTTCAGATCACATAGAGCCAGATCGGCGCCTTCGGCCGACAAAGCAACCGCCACCGCTCTGCCTATTCCGCGAGCCCCGCCGGTAACAATGGCCGTCCGGCCTTCAAATAAACCCATTTGCTCAAACCTCCCTTCTTTATACGTCCAAACGCCGCAGGAAACGGATCTACGCCGCCTCAGCTACACAGTTCCTCACAGGTTTTTTCCAGGGACCCGATGTCCTGAACATTCAGAACCTGCGCCTGCCGGTCAATTCTACGTATCAACCCCGACAAAACACGTCCGGGCCCAAACTCAATGAAACGTCCAACACCCTGCTGCCTGAACCATTCAATGGACTCGTACCAGTGTACAGTCGAAGTAACCTGCTCAAGCATCCGCTGCCTGATCTCCTCCGGCCCGCCATGAGGCTTGCCGGTAACGTTAGATAAAACAGGAACTTCGGGCTTCTGTATTTCAATCTCCCCAAGAACCCCGGCAAGTTTCTCTCTCGCCGATAACATCAGCGACGAATGATAGGCTCCAGCCACTCTCAAAACAACAGTTTTCTTGGCCCCGGCTTCCCCGGCAAGCTGTTCGGCCTTCGCAATAGATTCGCGCTCACCGGATAAAACAGTCTGGCCAGGAGAATTCAGGTTAGCCGTCTCAACACCGGCCCGCTTCCTGATCTCATCAACCTCCTCGGCAGCAAGACCGATAATACTTACCATTCCACCATCTGTCGCTTCGCACGCTTCCTGCATAAATTCACCCCTCGCGCGTAAAACCTTCAAGGTGTCCTCAAAGCCCAGAGCCCCTGCGATATGAAGCGCAGTCCATTCTCCCAGACTTAACCCCGCGACTCCAGCATAAGGAAAAGCCTCCGCCCTTGCGCTCAATGCACACATGCAGGCCACACTCATTACAAATATCGCAGGCTGACAGTTGTCCGACCGCCGCAACTCCTCCGAAGGACCCTCAAAACACAGCTTCGACAACCTGAAACCCAACACGTCATCTGCCTTCTCAAAAAGCTCCCCGCATTCCGGATGGGACTGCACAAGATCCTTGCCCATGCCCGCAAATTGAGCCCCCTGCCCTGCAAATACCAACGCCGTCTTCATGGTTAACTCCTCCCCTTCGTCTCTCCTCCATCATCTGTAGCCCGTGGCTTATAGTCTGCATCCCCTTCTTCCCCTCCCCCTGCCCATCCTGCCTGCCACGTCGAATGACTGCGGTCAATCCAGCTGCGCACGCCGTAGCTAGAGCCTGTCCGAAAAGGTATTTTCAAACAGACCGTTGCAATGCCGCATGTTTTCTTATCCGTACTCGTACACATACTC
>CAYTRK010000218.1:0-4268 GCA_964440205.1 uncultured Victivallaceae bacterium | reverse complement strand
CGCTTGATTCCTCGCGGTACTGGGATCTGGCCGCTTATCGCGAAGGCAGGATGGTAGAGAATTCGAAAGAGCGTTTCCGCAAGCTCCTCTGCGACGCCGTGCCGGATAAGGATGTGCTTCTTAACAAAGACCGGATGGAGGAGCGTGACGCCCTGGGCGAGACATTCAAGGCGCCTGTTAAGGACATGATGGCCATCGGGGAGCTTTACCGGGACATTGCCGAGCGCCTGACCGGGGGCACTGTACCCCGGATCGAGCATGCGCGGCAGGAGATTCTTGATGCTCTTGCTCCGTACGGAATCGTTCAATGAAGAGGTGAACCACAGGCCGAATGAAAACAGGCGAGGATGCAGGAAAATCGGGGGTTTGAATAGATCAACCTATCCTGAGCGTTTACGCATCAACGCTATATTGCGTGTTGGGTCACTGCGGCTGAATCGCAGCCGGTTTCGACGGAGGGGCTGTCGCTGAGCCGGACATCCGGATTTTTTTCCTCGAGATATCTGAGGCCCCAGTTGTCCGTGAATAAGACAACATTTTGCCCCTGATTATCTTTTGCCAGGCGGGCTCCGTACGGTAACATCAAGGCGTCCACCTCCGTGTCCGGGCCGAGCCACCGAACCATAGTCCATGGAACTCTTTCGATGCGGGATTCAGCCCCATACTCGCTTTTGAGACGGGATTGGACGATCTCGAACTGTAGCGGCCCGACCGCGCCCAGCAGCGAGACCTTTCGTGCGTCGTCCGGTAGCTCGTAGCGCTGAATCACGCCCTCCTGCAGGAGTTGGTCGAGTCCTTTGTAATACCGCTTGAAGGCGGAGGGCGTGGGATTTGCGATGGTTGCAAAGCATTCCGGCGCAAACCGGGGAATTTCGTCGTAGACGATCTTAGGATCTTCGGTCAGCGTATCGCCGATGGCGAACGTGTCTTTGCCCACTATGCCGACCACATCGCCGGGATAGGCTTTGTCGATGGTTTCACGGTCCTGTCCGAACAGTCGCGTCGCGCCTGCGAGGCGGATGGTCTTGCCGGTGCGAACATGCAGCGCCTGCATATCGCGCTGGAACTGGCCAGAGGCAACACGCACAAAGGCTATACGGTCGCGATGGCGCGGATTCATGTTGGCTTGTATCTTGAACACGAAGCCTGAGAAGGCTGGATGCGTCGGCATGATTTTCTTGCCCGCGAGGGATTGGCGCGGGCCGGGAGCACGGGAATAGTCGAGAAATCCGTCCAGCAGCAATTGCACCCCAAAATTGTTCAGCGCGCTGCCGAAATAGACCGGGGTCGTTTTGCCGGCATGCACCGCGGCCGGATTGAATTCGGCCCCGGCGCCGTCGAGCATCGCCACCTCTTCGCAAACTGTGCTGTGGATGTCTTTCCTGAGCCTTTCGCGCACGGAGTTATCCGACAGGTCAGCGGTGGCAACCGGAGCCCGGTAGGCGCCGCCGCCGGGTGTTCGTTCGTAGAAGTGCGCCAATCCGGTTTGGCGGTCCCATACGCCTTTAAAATCGGCTCCCGCCCCCAACGGCCAGTTAACTGGATAGGCTCCGATGCCGAGGACATGTTCGAGTTCGTCAAGAAGTTCAAGCGGATCGCGAGCCGGGCGGTCCATCTTGTTCATGAACGTGAAAATGGGCACGCCTCTTTGCCTACAGACCTCAAAGAGCTTGCGGGTCTGGTCCTCGATGCCTTTTCCGGCGTCGATCACCATGACCGCTGCGTCCACTGCTGTCAGTACCCGATATGTGTCTTCCGAGAAATCCCGGTGTCCCGGCGTGTCCAGTAGGTTGACGCGAAAGCCGCGGTAGTCGAACTGCAGCACTGTTGAACTCACCGAAATGCCGCGTTGCTTCTCAAGCTCCATCCAGTCGGAAGTCGTTGTCCGCTGATTCTTGCGGGCTGTGACCGAACCTGCCAGGTTCACGGCTCCGCCGTAGAGAAGAAATTTTTCGGTCAAGGTGGTTTTTCCGGCATCGGGATGCGACACAATCGCAAAGGTCCGGCGCCGGGCAATCTCTTTTTTCAGTTGTTGTTTCATTGTAAGCGTGTTCTCAGTCGCGTCCTGGGGCCAGGAATGCTGAAATGTTAGAAAAGCGGGTTGTCCGATTGGTAGAACTTTTTGCCAGCAAAGCGCTGAATCAGAGCTGCGTTATGTCACAACGCCCCGCATCGGTGCGTATGGAATGGTTTTTTCTGGTCAATCCGATATCCATGCAGGTAACATATGAATTATTATTGGTGCATTACAAGCGAATTCCTTCGGATTGAAACGCTTCACATATATGTTTTTAACTGGGATTTGTCGGAATATGCTATGAAGAACGATAACGAACTGAGCAAAGGACTCGGTCTGGCCCACGTGTTTACGATTGCCTCGGGAGCAATGATCGGATCCGGACTCTTCATCCTCCCTGGTATGGCCTTTGCCCAGGCCGGACCGGGAGTGATTTGGTCTTACGTGCTTGCCGGTTTGCTTGCTACAACCGGTGCGCTCAGCATGGCCGAACTGATTACCGCCATGCCAAAGGCAGGCAGCGATTATTTCTACGTAATGCGTGGTTTTGGCGCAGGCGTCGGTTCTATAGCCGGGGTGTTAAGCTGGTTTGCGCTTGCCTTGAAAAGCGCATTTGCAGTGTTTGGCATGGCGACATTTATCACACTGGTAGTGGATATTAACGGTGTGTTGAGCGGAGCAGCTCTGACCGTGATTTTTGTGGCTCTGAATATTCTGGGAGTCAGGGAGGCGGCAAGGGCCCAGGCAACAATTGTATTTACCCTGTTTGCCCTGGTGATTTTATATATTCTGGTAGGATTGCCTCAAACCAGTTCGGAGTTGTTGATTCCTTTTGCGCCATTCGGGATGGGCGCAATATTCTCTGCCGCCGGCTTTGTTTTTGTTTCTTATGGAGGTCTGCTGAAAGTGGCAAGTGTTGCCGAAGAAGTGCGCAATCCCGGCCGGGTTATGCCGCTGGGTCTGACCCTTGCGCTGGTTTTCGTTACCTTGCTGTACGCGTTGGCTGTTACCGTGACAAGCGGCGTGTTGGAAAAAGAAGTTATGAGTGAGTCGTTGACGCCACTGTCCGACGGCGGACAGGTACTTATGGGCAAATTCGGTTTTATCGTCATGAGTATTGCGGCCATTCTTGCCTTTGTTTCGACAGCAAATGCGGGCATAATGGCCGCTTCGCGTTATCTGCTTGCCCTCAGCCGCGACAACATGCTGCCAGGGAGGCTGTCCAAAGTGAACTCCAGGTTTCACACTCCGCATGTTGCCATCATCTTTACGGGGTCTGCCGTTCTGCTGAGCCTTTTTCTGCCTCTTAAAACACTGGTTGAAGCCGCGTCTTGTGTGTTGATTCTGACCTACATGCTCTCATGTCTGGCCGTTGTTGTCCTGCGCGAAAGCGGATTGGGCAACTATCGCCCCCTATTTCGATGCCCGCTGTATCCATGGCTCCAGATTGCAGGTCTCCTCGGGCTTGGCTTAGTGCTGTTTGAACTCGGGATTGAGGCCTATGCAATAATTGCTGTGCTTATTCTTGTGGCATTCGGAGTCTTCTGGCTTTATGGCCGGGGCCAGGCTCAACAGGAAAGCGCTTTGCTACACCTGATTGAGCGCTTGACTGACCGGCGGTTGGTGACCGGAACGCTTGAAGCAGAACTTAAACAAATTATAAAAGAGCGAGACGAAATAGTCTGGGACCGTTTTGACCGGCTGATCGATAATGCCGTGGTTATTGACGAGGAAGCTTCCATGGAACGGGATGATTTCCTTGAACGCGCAGCCGGAGAACTTGCGCCCCGGCTGCAACATGAACCAGCAGATCTGGCGGATGTTCTAAAACGGCGTGAAGATGAAACCAGTACTCTTCTGACCCCCAGTGTTGCCGTTCCGCATGTGGTAGTCAAGGGCACGGGCCGCTTTGATATACTGATCGCCCGCATTAAGGGGGGCGTCAGGTTTTCTGAAGAAGAGGAAGATGTAAACACAATTTTTGTTCTGGTGGCATCACGTGACGAACGCAATTTTCATCTACGGGCGCTTGCTGCCATCGCGCAGGTAGTCCAGGACCCCGCATTTGAAAAACGATGGTGGGATGCGAAAAATGAACAGGCTCTGAGGGATGTTATCCACCTGACCAAACGCAGACGCTCTGGCCTGACTGAGGAGTAGTTAACCCGCATATCTCACAGAATTTCTGTTGGGAGTGCGTGGAGAGTGCTGCTGCGGGGGTGCAAATTGGTCAAACGCCGGAGCAGCCGTA
>CAYTRK010000217.1:0-4276 GCA_964440205.1 uncultured Victivallaceae bacterium | reverse complement strand
CCCCTCACCCCCTTCTTGGCGAAGCCAACCCCATCGAATGATCGGGGCCACACCCTTCCCCCTCCCCCTACACACTTTTCCGCTTCCCTCAAACACGAATTCGCTATAATGTAACAAATTTGAAAATCAGCGGAGGCCGACAATATGCTTTCTCCCGTTCGTCTTTTTAGAACATTTGCAGACTACAAAAAACACAGAAGCGAGGTGCGCGAGCTACCCATGCGCCTTTGGGTGGAAAGCTCAAGCCGATGCAACCTGAAGTGCGTCATGTGCCCCAACAAGACGCTGCCCCCGGATCAGAAGACCGTAATGGATTTTGGCCTTTTCAAAAAGATTGTCGAAGAATCCGCCGGTTTTGTTAATGACATGTACCTGCACCACCGTGGAGAACCGTTAACAAACCCGCGTCTGGACGAAATGATCACCTGCGCAAAAAACGCCGGCATCAGCGTTCGCTTCCATACTAACGGATGCCTGATGGACTCTGCCTGGGCCGATCGCCTGCTTCAAGCAGCCCCGGACCTGATTTCATTTTCAGTGGACGGATTCGAGAAAGAGACTTACGAACAGATCAGGGCAGGGGGCAATTTTGAAACCACTGTCGAAAATCTCCTCAGGCTGGCGCAAATTAGAAAGAGAAGCGGTCAAAAGCATCCGTACCTCGTTGTGGAAAAAATACGATTCAGGCATCCTTCCAGGCAGGAAAATCCCGACAAGGTTGCGGAACTCAAAAAGAAATTCCTGGATGCGGGGGTCGATGAGGTAATCGAAAAAGACGAGTACATATGGGCTGAGGAAGACGCCCCGGAGCCCGAAACCCCGAGACAATACGCTGTCTGCACGTTCCCCTGGTACGGTATGGTAATACTGGCAAACGGCACGGTTACCGCATGCCCACAGGATTTTGCGGGAAAAATGAAAATGGGCGACATAAACAACTCCAGCATAAAGGAAATCTGGAACGGTCCCGCGTACAAGGAGCTTCGGAGCAAATTCAATTCCGACCTGGACTCTTTGCAGCTCTGCCGCAAATGCGACCGCCTGCACAGAAAAACCATCGGCGGCATACCCTTTCAGTACATGTTCACTTTCCTCATAGACCACGTCGTAGGATATAATAAACTCAGAAAAATACTCGGCACGTCGGAAAGATGAATCACCCGCAGTCCAAGATGAAAATACTCCTGCTTGCGCCACATCCATTTTACCAGGAACGGGGGACGCCAATCGCCGTGGACCTTCTGACCGGGGGTCTGGCCAGTCGGGGAGATTCGGTGGATATACTCGCTTACCATGAAGGCGAGGAAAGACAGTATCCGGACAGCGTGGTTGTGCACCGCGTCACTCCGCCGCTCCATGTAAAGGATATACGACCCGGTTTTTCGGCAAAGAAACTGATCTGCGACGCAGGCATGCTGTTCAAGGCGCTTTCCATGGCCAAGTCCGAAAAATACGACGTTGTACACGCGGTAGAGGAATCCGTGTTCATGGCCATGCTTATCAAAAAGCGGCGCGGAACGCCGTACATCTTTGATATGGACTCCTCCATGCCTGCACAAATGACACAAAGCCATCCGTTCTTGAAAGTCCTTCTACCGTTCCTGCGCTTCATGGAAAAATCAGCCATGCGCGGGGCTGTATCAGTGGTCCCCATGTGCGAAGCGCTGGCTGAAGATGCTCGCAGAGCAGGCGCCTCCGACGTAAGGGTTCTGCGCGATATACCGCTGACCGAACGTCCCGGAATAAAACATGTGGATGCCGGCGAATTGCCCGGCAGCAATATCCGCTTCCTATACCTGGGCAACCTGGAACAATATCAGGGAGCCGACCTGATGCTACGAAGTTTCCAGCTTGTGCTTGAAAAATTCCCTGATGCCGCGCTGATAGTTGCAGGCGGAACACCCGCGCATATCGAGGAATACACCGCTCTAGCCAATGATCTTGGCGTCGCGGAAAACACCCATTTCCTCGGGCCAAAACCGACCAGCATGATGAAAAGCCTTTTCGAACAGTCGGACATATTGCTTTCTCCCAGGCTGACAGGCACGAATACCCCCATGAAAATCTACTCCTATATGGCCTCCGGCAAACCGATTGTAGCCACCGATCTTCCTACCCACACCCAGGTCCTGGATTCCGAGACAGCCTTGCTCGCGCCCCCCGATCCGGCCGCCTTTGCCCGTAAAATGGAAAAACTCGCAGGCGATTCCACCCTCCGGAAGCAAACCGGCAAAATGGCAAAAGAAAAAGCCGCCCATAAATACAGCTATTCCTCTTTCGTCAAAACAGTAAACGGCCTTTATGACCATGTCCGGAAGCAGATTACTGATAACAGACGACACACCACAGACTACTGACTATCCCCCATCCCCCATACCAGGCTCTTTTCTCCCTTTGTGTTCTTTGCGCTCTCTGTGATTACCTTCTTACCTCCTCGAATCTATGTAGGAGGCGAACCCACGAACACACCAACTCACATCCCCTTCCCCCTCCCCACATCCCACGTTCCACGTACTACATCCCACACTCTTCCACGTCACCGCCCTGCGGCAATTGGCCACTTGGCGATATCATCGCTGACGTGGCTCCCCTCTCCCACGAACACACCAACGCACCAACTCACATCCCCTTCCCCCTCCCCCCTTATCCCTGCTCTTGCAATCAGCCCCTCCTTACGCTACCTTCCCGCAGGAGATAAATATGATACGTGACAAAAAAGTAGCAGTAGTAATGCCCGCTTACAACGCGGAGTCGACTTTGAAACGAACGCATGCCGAAGTTATAGGACAGGATATTGTCGATCAGGTTATAGTTGTGGACGACGCCAGCGGAGACCGCACAGCGGAAATCGCCAGATCCCTTCCGAAAACCAAGGTGGTGGTTCATGAAAAAAACCTCGGCTATGGAGGCAACCAGAAAACATGCTATTACAATGCGCTGAAAGAAGGGGCGGATATAGTTGTAATGGTACACCCTGATTATCAGTATACACCCAAACTGATACCCGCCATGGCCCATATGATCAGCAACGGGCTCTACCATTGCGTCCTGGGCTCACGGATACTTGGAGGACACGCAGTCAAGGCCGGCATGCCAATATGGAAATATGTATCCAACCGTTTTCTTACCCTGTCCGAGAACATCCTGCTGGGTGAAAAACTTTCCGAATACCACACCGGCTACCGAGCATTCTCACGGGAACTTCTTGAAAAAATTCCCATGGACAGGAATTCGGACGATTTCGTGTTCGATAACCAGATGCTCACACAGATTCTGTGGATGGGATACACAATCGCAGAGGTAAGCTGCCCGACCCAATATTTTCCCGAAGCGTCATCAATCAATTTCTCCAGAAGCGTCAAGTACGGCTTCGGCTGCCTCAGCGCAGCAGCGCAATTCCGTCTCTCAAGAATGGGTTTCTTCCGGTCACAGTTGTTCAAAGACCTGCCCAGACAGTCATGAACCAGACAACAGACGACGATATGGACTCTGAACAGAAACAGCCACCAGCCGATATAGAGACAGCTTCGGAAGATTACGCGCAAAGATTCCGCGGTTCCACCGGACGCTGGATGCTTGGAATACAGGAACGCATTACATTGTCAATGATACAAGCCGTGACTCCTTCAAAGATCCTTGACGTTGGCGGCGGTCACGGCCAGCTTGCCATTCCGCTCGCGGAACAAGGCTACCATGTAACAGTAACCGGCAGCGGACCGACATGCAGGGACCGCATCGAATCGCTTATCGAGTCCGGTAAAACCGACTTCGTTCTCAATGATCAAACACGTCTTCCCTTCGCCGACAAAGCCTTTGATGCTGTAATATGCTTCCGCCTGCTGCCGCACTGTCCGGACTGGCCCGAACTGATAAAAGAGCTTTGCCGGGTAAGCGCTGATTCGGTAATCGTTGATTATCCGACCATACAAAGCCTGAACAAATTCGCGGGTGCGTTGTTCGGCGCAAAAAAGAAACTGGAAGGAAACACCCGCCCGTTCGCCCTTTTCAGGCACAGGGAAATCGAAGATGCTTTTAAACGCGAAGGGTTCGAACTCGAGCGCCGTACAGGCGAATTCTTCCTGCCAATGGCGCTCCACCGCTCTCTCCGATGCGCCCCCCTCTCCTCAGCAATGGAAAAAACATTTCAAATAATAGGATTGACGAAACTCTTCGGCTCCCCTGTAATCACCCATTTGAAACGGCAGAAAAGATAAATTTTCCGATCATCTGCACAATCTGTGGGTTGAAAATGGTATCCGCGCGAGCTAGAATGTGG
>CAYTRK010000216.1:0-4310 GCA_964440205.1 uncultured Victivallaceae bacterium | reverse complement strand
CAACAGCATACGTCATTGACGTATATCCGGTCAATGGGATACTTTTGGGGCTAACGCTCAAGGTTGCGAGCGCCGAAACGGCGTCCGCAACCCTTGCTTGTCAATGCGGCGACTGGAAAGACTACCCGACAGCTGCATTGTCGACGCGCGAGCGGCGGGCAGCGGCTAATGTAACTGCCACACAATGGTATTGAGCACTGACCCCAGCTCCACGTACTGAGTACGGGGGTCATCAAATCGGAGCGGCGTTCCCGCGGGAACGTTTTTCGGTGATAAAGTGCGCAAGGAACGGAGGCACTTTGATATAAGAGCCTGGGCAGCCAATCAAGTGCGGCCCTCGACCCAGATTCTGCTTCAACAGGCGCCAACTGCACTCGATTTTGGCGAAGATCGCTCATTAACGCACGGCACAGCGGACTATTTGGAGCGACGCAGGAGCGGAAAATAGTTCCGCCTGCTGCCGCTTGTTATGCGGCGTGCACATCAAATCTAGTCCAGCGACAGATTGTATACCAGCTAATTGCTTACTCATTTGTTGAGTCACTTTCTTGGGTGGCATTCGATCTTGTAGAGTCGGCTTCAAGCTCTCTCAAAGTGACAGGAGAAATTTTCTCACCATCAGGAAAGAGCCGTTCTAGGACGACGATCATCTCATTAACCAACTCGATTGAATCCGGCTCCACCGAATTCAATTCCCGATGAGCCACTCTTGGTATCCGGTGCAGCCGGTGAAGTGGGTTGTGACAGGTCACAAAGTTAGTGTCACGTACCGCTGCCCAGCTTCCATGAATGTAGCTCGAAGACCAATCATAGTACTTATCATAAATGTCCTTCGTGCCACTCTCGATTGCAAGTTTTCGCATATTACTACTCGCCCAATGGCCAATGTCGATGTTTACAAATTCTTGCCATACATCCTCGTTAGCAATCGAGTAGAGCGTCGATTCGTCGAGAAAATTCGGTAGGTCACCATGCGTCTGCTGTATTTTCAAAAAAGCAAGCTTTGCTTGACCAGCTCCATAGACCCGGTACGACTGCCACATTTCAGCCGAGTCGGTTTTTGCAAGATAGCGGAGCGTTATGGATACCTCAGCGAGGGATCTAAGCGCTAAAGCACCAACGATCCTCGTGTGGATGCGGTGCATCCCAATCTCTTCTAGGATGCCAAGAGCGTAAAGCACTAGTCCGAAAGCTGAATCCAGCCGGGAGTCAACGCGTTCCGCTCGAATGTTTCGCCGAAAGTTTTCAATAACCCCATCGCGAGCAGTATAGAGGGTGTTGGGGTCAACCTCAGTTTCTTTGAACGTATAGCCTTCGCCCTCTGAGGGGTCCATACAAACTGTATCGCGAAGTACTTGGTCCCAGAATTGTTCAATCCATTCCGCCGGATGATTTCGGCGGAGAGACATTTCCATAGAGCGTATTGATGGGCGAACTGACGTCATGTCGCCTTTGTCAGGAAATAACCGAAACTCTTCGAGACGCTCTGTAAAGGACTCTGGGAAGTGTATTCGACCCGAGATGATGGGAATTATTACCTTAAACCACCGAATGTCGGTAGATGCTTCGGACTGGTGATCCAGCACATTAGCAATGGCTCGGGCAAGTGTGTTCCAGTCGTGTTCCGTTGGTTCTGCATCTATGTATTTCTTCCACTTTTCAATTCCAGGAAGATTATCAATAAGGAGAATCGGCCGAAGTGCCGCATAGCCTAATGGATGAGCTAAAGGTATTTTGATGAAATCATCGAACTCCCCATCTGAAACCTCCGCTAACTTCGTTTGGTCAACGACAATCGAGAAGTTAAGGCCAACCTCTGGATCAGGTGATTTCTCTTCGAAGCTTTCGTCATCTTCTCTCAGGAACCAGCTCCTGCAATGAACCGCGACCTTCCGTAAGATGTCTAGGTAATGCCGCCGCTCTAGAACACCAGAAAGGAGGACTGCCCAGAGCATTTCTGGCATATGATGATCCGACCAAGAAGATGTCGCCATATTCGGAATCTGTGCCAGCGGAGGTACCAGCTTGCTTCCGGCGCGCTTGTGCTGATCTATCGTGCTGATATTAAGGGTAGAAAAACGCGAATTCTTCCGTCGACCGCCTTTTACCGACTTTTTTCGCTTTTTCTTCGTACGGTTACTCACTCGCTCCTCCTGCGTCTATCAACATTCTTCCCAGACCCGGTGATGGCAGGCAACGCTTCAATTTCTGGTCTCGAATCTTAATGTTGGCGAAAGTCGGAGACGCATAACGCCAGCCATAAGCGACCGGAAAAACCGCCAGGTTTTTGAGGTCCAGCCACCCGCCTTGCGGGCGGCAATGCTTGATGGCCTTGTTATGCATTACCTCTCGGTTACCCACCTGACGATGCGGTCTTTGTACGATGCTATGAATTGTTTTGTCGGGACCGAATCACCATTGAACGCTGAGATCGTGAGAGAGATAGCAATATCGCCGTAGGCGATATCCACAATCAGATCAGCCACTTCCTGTAACAGGTTATCTTCTTTCACCTTGGTATCGAGGCAACCCGTTAGACCTTTCGCAAGCTCATGAGCAACTCGGTTTCTGGCCTTTCTTGCATCATGCAGAACGACCGTAATGTCGCCAAGAAACCTCAGGCTCTCTATGTTTTTATTTAAATTTCGGTACTTTTCCGCGATTTTTGAAACATGTTCTTCGTACTCCGCATCCCCGGAAGCAACATGCTCAGCAAACTCAGTCTTCATTTCAAACGCAATTGCAGCAGCTTCGCACATTGCGTCAAAGCGCGTGGCAATTATCAGGGCCCTACCAAGAACCGCATGTAATTCATCGGTGTTTTCTGTTCTTTCAAAATCTGTAATGAAGATATCAGGACTCAAAACCATTCCTTATGCATACCGCCGTGGTAAGCGGCAGCGGCACGATTGAACATCAGGAAACACGATAGCCTCTCCTCGCTGTCCGCTTGACCACATGGTTAGGGATGGCCGCCGGAAAGCACAGGCCACTGCTTTACTAGCCCAACTGCGTGCACCACGCCGAAGAGTAAGCAAATAGCGGAGCTCCAGGTCCAGAAGGCAGGACTATTGCCTCCCGGCGCGACTACCGCAAGTACGAAGCCGCCGACGCCTCGAAGCAAATAGACTGCTGTGATGGCGGTGAGCACCACTTGAGATAAGGAAACGCGGGTAGTAAGTCGGCCGCCGACAACGCGAATGCGGACCATACGGCGAGCACCGCGGCAATGCCTAGTGTGATGAGCGCCGGATACCAGCTACCGCTCTCAGCCAGGCGAGCCATGCCCTCACCTGCACCAAAGAAGCGGTACCAAGCTGGACCGCCGATCACGACACCAACGTGAGCAAGCGCAGCCAAAGCGCTGAAGATTGCGGCAAGCAAAAGCAAACCAGAACCTGGCGAATCCATGCCTGCCATGCCTAACGCCTGAGCTCAGGTGCGTTTGAGGCAACGCCTGTTTTTGCGGGAGCAAAAATGGGCGGCGGGTCAAACGTCACCTGCAGCGATTTGTTAGCCGGCATCTTCACCTTCTGCCGGAAACACTTCAGAAATCTTGTCAGTCAAACCGTCCGCCGCAGCATCCACTATGGGTGATATGTATTCTGACGCATGGTCGAGCAGCGCCTCTCCGGTATCCGCCGCCACCTTACTTGCCACCTTTCTCAAGACGGCTTTAAGGACGCCTCTAAATGATGTGTCGGGGGCACCCGCCGCCACTAAGGCGTCTTTGACCGAACCCCTCTCATTTTCAGGAATGTAGAGTTCGATCAATGCGACCACGGCATCAAGTGGAAGCTTGACGATACTCGGTGAGAACGAACCGTCCGACACATGACCAAGCGACTGCACCTTTGATCTTAGATGATCCGAAACGAGCGGGTTCTCAACCTCTAGGACAAACTGATCTCCAGCCTTTTGAATGATTGGCCGTTTCAGTAGATTCTTCACACGGGAATCCAGTTCGGTGGCAGATAGCCTCCTCAACTCCCTCTCGTAGATAAGATTTCTAGCCTTGGTTCTTGTAACTCGAAGTTTTGAAACAAGCTCATAAACACCGGGCTCAGACGATATCGCACCAATTTCTTCGAGGGCAGCCAATATCAGCAACTCGATTTCGGACTTCGGCAATGCACCAAACGCCGGATCTAGGAACCGTTCCAGTAGTGCTTTGAGCGCACTCGCCGCTCGTTCATCGCCAGCGTCTCGGAATATCTGTTCTAGCTCCAAAGATATCTCCTCCGTTGTCGACGCCGGCTAACAGCTAAGTAACCGGACCGGTCTACCTATCGCCGTTCCGGTTATCTCCA
>CAYTRK010000215.1:0-4321 GCA_964440205.1 uncultured Victivallaceae bacterium | reverse complement strand
GGGTAATACGGCCAGCCTTTTCCTTTACTGATTCGAAATCCACATCGCCAACAAGCCGGTATCCCTTTTCTGTCGACGGATCGTCCACGCGGTTGACGCCTACGTCAATTACTACCGCCCCGGACTTTATCATGTCTGCTGTTATAGTACCGGGGCGTCCGGCTGCTGCTACGACTATGTCGGCCTGGCGTGTAAAGCTTGAGATATCAGTGGTCCCGGTATGACAGATTGTTACAGTGCAGTTCGAGTCGGGCGTTTTCCGAATCAGCAGATTGGCCAGAGGTTTGCCCACTATATTGCTTCTTCCGACAATTACCGCGTGTGCGCCCTGAGTTTTGACGCCGCTTCGGGAAAGAAGCTTCACAATGCCGTGCGGGGTACAGGGAAGAAAAGCGTCGCCTCCGGTCAGCATGAGGCCCACATTGTAAGGGTGGAACCCGTCGACATCCTTATCGGGCCTTATAGCAGATATCACCTTTGATTCGTCCACATGGTTGGGCAGGGGAAGCTGGACCAGTATACCGTGAATGCGGTTATCCTGATTCATTCTGCTGATCATGCCCAGAAGCTCTTCCTCACTGGCGTCCGCAGGCAGGCGATTGTCATCAGAGTATATCCCCAGTTTGTCGCAGGCCCTTTCTTTTGCGCGGACGTATGAACTGGAGGCAGGGTCGTCTCCGACAAGGATAACTCCAAGACCGGGGACTATATCGCGTTCTCTCATGGCCGCGACTTCCTGCCTGAGTTCATCCCTGATCTGGTTGGATATTGCTTTTCCGTCGATAATTTCAGCTGTCATTATGTCTCCCGGTTTATCTCTGTGTTGTGGTAAAAGCTGACAGGACATTTTCTGTCCATTTCGGTCGACGACTACGGCGACGACCAGGACAGACGATTGGGAGCACATCTCTCATGTCCGCCCGTAGCTTTAGCGAAGGTGGATGGTATTTCGTCCCGACTCTCTTCAAGGTCGGGATCGCCGTAGTCGTCAATCGATCTTCCCAGCTTTCATTCGTTTTCATAAAACTTTTGCCACTACCTATCTCCGCAAGCCTTTTATATGGCGGCGCGGATTTCATCTACTTCTGCCATATGGTCGAAAGTTGTGGAAACTGTGTTTTGAATCCCAACATGGTGAGATAGAAACCGCAGTCGGTATAAATATCCGAAAGTTTTCGAAGGTTTTCAACCGGATCGTAACCCTCCACGTCAGTTATGTCATAGCCTATGCAATCTGAGAGCAGGCTGAGTTTTCTGGACATCCATGCTCCCACTATCAATGGAACCCTCAGATCTTTGAGGGCTAGCACATTTTCGTCTTTCCCCAGCGCCGGCTGGGTGGCTATAAACGATGCGCCCGCTTCTATCTTCTGGTCAAGCTTTTCGCGTTCGTGGTCCTGTGGCTCGTAAGGATTGAATGCCACTCCGCAACGAAAAGTGTCGGGATAACAACGATTCACGTAGTGCAGGAGTTCGACTGAGGTGACGGAATTAGCATCGCTGCCGACGTCGGAAGGTTTGAGCTTGGGCAGGCGTTCGCTGCCGTCCCCGGAGATGATGAGGAGGAATCTTACTCCCATATCGGCGCACTGTTTAAGAATACTGTCCAGGGATTCCTTCGTATGAAATGTATTAATATGAATGATGGTATGTTTCGGGGAAATCGGCAGTTCAAGTTCGGATATAGTCTCGAGCGCGCTGAAATGTACCATTCCCATGGGATTATCCGGGATAGTTGCTATATGGCCGGCATCAATTATCTTCTTGTACTTTTCCGCGAATTTCTCAAGCGAGCCTTCGAGGTCGTCTGTATTCTGTTTTGGTGTCAGAACCTCTATGTGAAACTGACGGGCATCAATGTGATCGCTTACTCTTGCCATATGCGGGTATTCTCCTTCCGAGCGTGTTTCTGTTAATAGCAGCCTCAAATTATGCCGGTGACTTCTCCTGTTTCGGCATCAATGTCTATATTGCGGAAAGCGGGGTTGGAAGCTGTGCCTGGCAGCAGTTTAACTGAACCCGCCATGGGCGTAACGAACCCGGCCCCCCTGTAAGTTAGTATATCCCGTATGGGAAGAATCCAGTCTTTCGGTCTTCCTTTCCGGTCCGGATCATGCGAGAGGCTCAGGTGAGTCTTGACCATGCATGTGCCAAGCTCCTTTGTTTTCGGGTCGGCCTCCAGCCTTTCCAGTTTGTACTTTGCGAGGTCCGAGTAGCTCACCCCGTCAGCGCCGTAAACTTCCCGGGCAATGGTGTCGATGCGTTCGCCAAGGGGTGAATTGAGATTGTACAGGAATTTGAATTCGGAGCTTTCGTTGCATGCCTGTGCGACGGCTTCTGCCAGTTCTTCAGCGCCCTCTCCGCCTTTTTGCCAGTGGTTGGACATGGCGAAATACGCTCCCGCCGATTCCGCGCGTTTTTTGAGGAGTTTTCTCTCATTGGGCGTATCAGTATGAAAAGCATTGAGACAGACCACCGGACGTAAACCGCTTTTACGGACCGTTTCAATGTGCGCGTCGAGATTTGCGCAGCCTGCTTCGAGCAGCGAAAGATTTTCATCGGTATATTCGGATGCCAGGGGTGCGCCGGGTTTGACTTTCGGTCCGCCACCGTGCATCTTGAGCGCCCGGATTGTTGCTACAATCACCACTGCATCGGGCTTAAGTCCTGAGTAACGGCATTTCAGGTCAACGAACTTCTCAAAACCTATGTCGGCGCCGAATCCGCTTTCGGTAATGACATAATCGGAAAGGCGCGATGCAAGGTTATCGGCCACAATAGAGCTCTGGCCTATTGCGATGTTTGCAAACGGCCCTGCGTGCACGAATACCGGCTGGCCTTCCAGGGTCTGGAGGAGGTTCGGGTTGATGGCGTTGACCATCCATGCGGCCATAGCGCCGTCGACTTCAAAATCTGCGGCAGTAAGCTCATTCCCTTTTTTATCGCATGCCATGACTACCCTCGATATTCGTTCGCGCATATCCTTCAGGCTGGTGGATACTGACAGTATAGCCATCAGTTCGCTGGAGACTGAGATCTGAAATCCGGAGTTCATCTCGAACCCGTCCATTTTTCCGCCTTTGCCTATGACGATATTGCGGAGGCTCTGGGCACAGAAATCCATGGCCCATTTAAAGAATACCTGTTCGGAGTCAATATCCAGTCTCTTGATATTGCTTTTTGCGAGCCTTTCGTCGCTGTAGTTGAATTCATGCTGCATTCTGGAAGTAAGCGCAACCATAGCTAAGTTGTGCGCATTGGTTATTGCGTCGATATCGCCCGTAAGTCCAAGTGAGAACGGAGTGAGGGGGATGCATTGGGAAAGTCCGCCGCCTGCTGCTGAGCCCTTGATGTTAAAAGTCGGGCCACCGCTGGGCTGCCGGATGGTACCCACGGCTTTGTGTCCGATCCTGCCGAGCCCCTGGACAAGTCCGATAGCCGTGGTAGTCTTGCCTTCGCCGAGAGGGGTGGGGGTAATTGCCGTAACGTCCACGTACTTGGCCTTTTGGCCATTACCCAGACGATTAATGGCCTTGCGGAAGTCAACTTTGCCGAGATAACGCCCGTGAGGAATCAGTTCGTCTTCGTTGAGGCCCAGATCCCGGCCCATTTGTTCAAACGGGATCATTTCCTTCTCAGCAGCGGCAGCTATCTGCCAGTCTGGGCAATTTACGGGGTCGAAATGCTTCATTGAGTCCCTCCCGGTGACTGAAAAGGAAATCTGTAATTCGAGGTTAAAAAGAAAGCAATAAAAAAAGCTATTCAAAAACATTTTTTTTATGCACTGCAACGTAAATGAGAAGGGGAGCGGTTATTGTGTCCGGGGGCGAAAACTGAAAAAGGCTTCTCTTTCCTGATCTTTCGCAGAATCTGTGGCAGGGCTGCCACCAGCAGTGCCAGTTTTACCTAAACTGGCCTCTATCCGAAAAGCGTAGGAGTGCAAGAATACAGGCAAAGCCGGAGAAAAACGTACTCGTACACACTTACCCGACCTGCTTACCCGGTCTGCTGATGGAAGCTTTTGAACGGAGAGGGACGAAGTGGTTCGATTAAGTGTATCCGAGTCAGACGGAAGAGATAGGGGGGTACGAGCAGATGTAACAGTATGTTTTGCGCGGTTTTTCATTTGCGTCTGGCATTAAACTGAGTATAGTTGTAGAAGTTTTATTGAATCCGTTTTAGAGGATTGGGCGTTAATAGCTAAATGTATTGTAAATAGTACGGAGGGATCTGATGAAGAAATTAACACTAACCCGCATATCTCAAAGAATTCCTGCTGCGAGCGCGGATAGCGCCACTGTGAGGGCACGAATTGGCAAAA
>CAYTRK010000214.1:0-4321 GCA_964440205.1 uncultured Victivallaceae bacterium | reverse complement strand
CAAAATTTTCCAAACAATTTTGTCCGACTTTCCAAACAATTTTGTCTTTCTACAACTGGGGAAAACGCGGAATACCCGGTCCGTATCCAGCAGAACCTTCTCTCCGGCGGGAAACTGTAGACAAAGCACAACTCTGGTCTTGCCGGGGTTTTCTGAAAGCAGTTTCTTAACGTGATCAAGCTTTTCTTCTGTCAGGCTTGCAGTGGGAATATTGAGGCTTAGTCGCGTTGCAAAATGAGACGGAGCTTCCGCGAGAGGATAGACCTCGTGGGCGATCAGTTTCGGCTTTTCTTCGCGGCGCGAGACCTCGCCACAGATTAGCACCGGGGAGTCTTTTATCAGGCAGTTTGCGTAGGATTCATATTTGTCGGGGAAGACCAGCGCTTCAACATCGCCGTCGATGTCCTCGACCTGGAGGATCGCCATCATTTTTTTAGTGGAGCGTGTGACTTTCTTGGTCGCGGAGGATATGATTCCGCCCAGCCGGGTCAGAGATTTGTCTTCAAGCCCGGACAGCCCGTTGACGTCCGAAAGCTGATATCGGCGGAGAAGCGGCGCGAACTCGGTTAAGGGATGGCCGCTCATGTATACTCCGAGAAGTTCCTTTTCGCCAGACAGCAATTCGCTTTGCGACCATGGCTTACAGTCCGGGAGTTGATCGGTTAACCCTGATTCGGCGGGCTCTTCCATCAGGGCGAACAGGCTGCCCTGTCCTGAGCGCCGGTCTTCGATTTCCTCGCTGGCCCTTGCCATGGCGTAATCAATTCCGTTGAAGAGCCTGGCCCTGTTTTCGTCGATGCTGTCAAGGGAGCCCGAACGGATAAGGCTTTCCAGGACCTTTCGCGTGGCCATCTGGCCGCTCAGCCGCGAGCAGAAGCTTACCAGGTCGGTAAAGGGGCCGTTCTGTTCTCGTTCCCTGACTATAGTTCGTGCGGCGCCTTCTCCCACGTTTTTGATTCCGGCCAGCCCGTACCGGATGGCGTTTTTCGAGGCCGGCTTGAATACGGTGTCGCTCGAGTTTATGTCCGGAGGAAGAAGTTCAAGCCCCATCTGTTCGGTTTCCGCGACGAAGAAAGGCAATTTGTCGAAATTGCCGATTTCACTGGACAATAGCGCGGACATGAATTCGGCGGGGAAATTGGCTTTGAGGTACGCGGTTTGGTAGGAAATAATTGCATACCCGGTGCTGTGCGCCTTGTTAAAACCGTAACCTGCAAAGCTCTCTATGGTGTCGAATATTTTTCCCGCCTTGTTCTTGTCGATGTTGTTTTTTTCCCTGCATCCTTTGATAAATTTTTCGCGCTGTTTTCCCATGAGGTGAATTTTCTTTTTCCCCATGGCGTCTCTCAGGACATCGGCTTCGCCCATGGTGAATCCTGCCAGCACGTTAGCGGCCTTCATTACCTCTTCCTGGTATAGCATCACTCCGTAGGTTTCATTGAGGACGTTTTCAAGGAGAGGATGGTCGTATTTGATTTTTGCCTTTCCGCTTTTCCTGTTCACGTAGTCATCAAGCATATTCATCGGGCCGGGGCGATAGAGGGCAATCATGGCAATAAGGTCTTCAATCCGGTCTATGCCGATCCTTCTTATGAGGTCGCGCATGCCTTCGCTTTCAAGCTGGAACACGCCGATAGTATCGCCTCGGTTGAGTAGGTCGAACGTCGTTTTATCGTCAGGAGGAAGGTTTTCCACATCGATTTCACAGTTCCTGAATTCGCGGACGAGGTCAATGGTATGGCTGATAACCGTCAGTGTCCGCAGTCCCAGGAAGTCCATTTTCAACAGCCCGATCTTTTCCAGGGGTTTCATCGTGTACTGGGTTACGGGTTGTTTGTCTTTATCCCGGGAGAGGGGAACTATTTCGCGCAGTTGTTTCTCGCCTATTACCACGCCTGCGGCATGGGTTCCGGGATTCCTGTATAAACCTTCCAGTACGAACCCGTAATCGAGGATGTTTTTGCAGTCGGGATCGGTTTCGTAGGTTTTCTTGAATTCCGGGTTCATCTCCAGCGCTTTTTTGAGTGTCATTTTTGGGTCGTCTGGAATCATCTTCGAAAGCTGGTCGCACCTGGCGTATGGAATCTCCAGAACCCGTCCCACATCCCGGACGACAAGTTTTGCGCCCAGCGACCCGAAGGTGATTATCTGGGCTACGTTGTTATGACCATATTTCCCGATGACATAATCAATAACTTCCTCCCGCCGTGATTTGCAGAAGTCTATGTCGAAGTCAGGCGGCGATATGCGTTCGGGATTGAGGAATCTTTCGAAAAGCAGTCCATACCGCAAGGGGTCGATGGAGGTTATGCCCAGTGCATATGCCACTACACTGCCGCCCCCTGACCCCCGGCCGGGGCCGATGGGTATGTTCTGTTTTCTTGCAAAGTTTATGAAATCCCATACTACGAGAAAGTAATTGATGAAACCGGTTTTCTCGATCACCTCGAACTCGTGGAGCATCCGGTCAACGATCTGCCGGGCTTCCTCATTCTGCGGGTTGTCGGGATTATCCAGACTGTAGCGGTCCGAGAGCCCGTCCTTGCAGAGCTTTATGAGGTATTCTTTCTGGGTGTAGGATTCCGGTACTTCGAAAGTCGGAAAGTGCAGCTTCCCGAATTCTATTTCCACGTTGCAGCGTTCGGCGATTTCGACGGTGAGGTCAAGAGATTCGGGAATCTCACCGAATATCTCTTCCATTTCCCGGCGGGTCTTCATGTAGAATTCGTGCGTTCCGTAACGCATTCTTTTGGGATCGCTGAGCACTGTCTGGGTCTGCATGCAAAGGAGGACCTCATGCGCTTTGGCATGCTCCTTCTCGAGGTAGTGGACATCGTTTGTTGCTACGTACGGTATACCGTTTTTGCGGGCGAGATCCAGGATCAAGGGGTTGGTTTTCTTCTGTTCGCTCAATCCATGATCCTGGAGTTCGAGGTAGAAGTTTTCTTTGCCCAGTATGTCGCAAAACTCTCCCGCTGCCCGTTCTGCTCCCTTAATATCGCCCTGGTTGAGCCGCGAAGTAATCTCTCCCTTCAAGCATGCGGAAAGACCGATCAGCCCGTCGCTGTGCTGTGCGAGTATCTCTTTGTCAATGCGGGGCTTGTAATAAAAGCCCTCAAGATGAGCGCTGGTTACCAGCTTGCACAGGTTGCGGTATCCTTCGAAATGGGTCGCCAGCAGAACCAGGTGATTCGCAGTGGTTGAAGGACCAGTTTCCTTCGTGTCGAACCTGCTTCGCGGGGCTACGTAGACCTCACAGCCGAGTATTGGCTTGACGCCGCCGGCCAGAGCCTTCTGGTAGAAGTCGATTATGCCGTACATTACGCCGTGATCGGTGCAGGCAATGGCGGGCATGTTGTTCTTATGAGCTTTTTCTACGACCTGGTCAATATGACATGCCCCGTCCAGGAGGCTGAAATTGGTATGCAGATGAAGATGTACAAATGGACGCGGTTTCACATGAACTATGATAAATCTATTTCGGCAACCGTCAATGAAGAGGTTGGATTAAGAGACAATTAAAACCAACGGAGCCGCGCCGGGCGGCTCCGTTGATTGCGTTCTATTCAGCTTGCGGCGCGCTGAGCCAGCATTCTGTCAATGATCATGATTCCTCCGGGCGCGTCTTTAACCATCTTGAGCTTCTGGATTATGGAATCCACGGAAGACTCTTCTTCAACCTGTTCGTTGATGAACCATTGAAGAAAACTCTTTGTCGCGTTGTCGTTCTCTGAATCTGCCAGCGCCATATGTTCATCAAATTCGCGGCTGACAGTGCATTCGTGCTCGTATGCGGCTTCAAAAGCAGCCAGTGGACTGTCCCATTCCCTGGGCGGAGCCTTTACGGCTTCTACGGTGACCCTTGCGCCACGCTCTTTGAGATGATTGTAAAGACGGAAAGCGTGTTCCCGCTCTTCTTCCGCCTGTTTTTCCATCCATACGGTGGCGCCTTCGAGGTTTATGGAGTCGAAATATGCCGCCATAGCAAGGTAAAGGCTGGAGTTGAAGAATTCACGATTCATCTGCAGGTTAAGAGCTTCGGTTACTTTTTCCGAGATCATGAGGTTTCCTTTCTGTGTCTTTTTCAAGTTACATTGTTTCCGACGCTGTCCAATTCAACAAGTATCATGCCAAGTACCCCGGCCACGGTCAAGAACCGCGTGGTAGTAATTCAAGATTTGCGGATATTCAAAAGAAAAGACGTCTCATCTGCGAAATTTTCCGAAGAGAATGTCGTTTATGCGTCTTGAATCCTCATGCGGGTAACCCGCATATCTCACAAAATTCCTGTTGCGAGCGCGGATAGCGCCACTGCGACGGC
>CAYTRK010000213.1:0-4333 GCA_964440205.1 uncultured Victivallaceae bacterium | reverse complement strand
AGTATGTGTACGAGGAGGTTCGGCGAACGGGGGTTCGCCTCCTACATTGGGGGGGAGGTGAGTGTAGGACGTGGGATGTAGGATGTGGGGAGAGACAGAAAAGAGGGGTCACGCAAAGGCGCTAAGAACGCTAAGGTTTTTTGGGGATGATTTTTCCCTTCTTCTTTGCGGACTTGGGCTCTTGAGGCGGGGACGCCGGGCGTGAGAAAGAGGGGGAGAAGGGGAAGGGAAGAGTGTGGGACGTGGGGTGAGAATCGGGCATCATGCTCTAACCACCGGCCAAATGGTGAGTTAGACAGATAAGAGTCCGGATTTTGTTACCACAACCGAGAAGAGAGTAGGGATAGGTAATGGAAGGCAAAAACGGTAAAACAGAGAGAGCCACAAGTAAAAAGCGTAAAAAAGAGAGAGAAGAAGGTAATCTTTGTCTCTCTCCTGAGATCAATTCTGTTGGTGTGCTGGTCCTGGGTATTATCGGTTTGAGGCTTTCTGTTCCTGGTATATGGGAGAGGTTGCATGTTATTACCGCGCAGTTACTTGGCTTTAACAATCTTGGCGCATGGGACGTGTCTTACATAAGAGGGCTTATTGCCAGTATTCTGATTATGGTTTCTGTGACGCTGGCGCCGCTTGTTCTTCTTGTGATGCTGGGCTCGATTATAGGCAACATGGCGCAGACTGGACCCTATTTCAGTGCAAAGACAATGAAACTGAAGTTCAGCGCTCTCAATCCTACAAAAGGTGTAAAAAAGCTTGTTAATGCTCAATCTCTGGTAAAGCTGCCAACCTCGCTGCTGAAAATCGGGCTGATTGTGTTTGTTGCATGGTTATTTATGAGGACCCGGTTCGGCATACTTCTGAGCATGTCCAGGTTTGGATTGCCCTCTTCGGTTGCATGGATAATGAAAACGGTATACGGAATAGCTATAACGGTTTCGCTTGTCTTTATATTTATTGCGCTTATCGACTGGGCAGTCCGAAAGTACAAGCATGAACAGGGAATGATGATGAGCAAGCAGGAGGTTAAGGAAGAAAGGAAACAGGAGCAGATCAGTCCGCTTGTGAAGAGGGCACAGATGAAGAAAATGCATGAATTCTCTTTGATGAGAATGATGGCTGCGGTGCCAAAAGCAAGTGTAGTGGTTACCAACCCGACACATGTTGCTGTCGCGCTTGAATACACATCAGACGATATGGATGCCCCGAAGGTGACTGCCAAGGGAATGCGGCATGTTGCGCAGAGGATCAAGAAAATTGCGCGTGAAAACAACGTTCCAATCGTCGAAAAGCCTGAAATTGCCAGAGCGCTCTACAAAGATGTTGAAATCGGCAGAGAAATACCAGCGAAGTTTTATGAAGCGGTTGCTGAAATCCTGGCATATCTCTACAAATTGGGCAAAGGTATAGAGCCTGCTAACTGATACACAGACAACCGGAAAAATCATGGATCAGGACAAACAAAAAAACTTTTCTATCAATCATAGCGACATAATAGTTGCGGCTGTATTGATGATGATTCTGACGGTTCTGGTGATACCGGTTCCCACACAGGTGCTGGATGTCATGCTTGTTTTGAGCCTTGGGACCGGCATTCTTGTGCTGGTAATGACTACCCAGCTTCGTGATGCGCTTTCGTTTTCTTCATTTCCGTCGCTTCTTCTGGTGCTGACGTTATTCCGGCTGTCTCTCAATGTGGCAACGACCCGCCAGATCCTTATGCGGGGCTGGGCCGGGAATGTTATCCAGGCATTTGGTGATTTCGTGGTTGGCGGGAACTACATTGTGGGAATTGTTGTGTTTCTCATATTGGTGACCATTAATTTCATGGTTATCACGAAGGGTTCGGGACGTATTGCGGAGGTTGCCGCGAGGTTTACGCTTGACGCAATGCCCGGCAAACAGATGAGCATTGACGCGGACCTGAATGCCGGGTTGATAGATGAAAAACAGGCGCTGGAACGACGTGAGAAACTGACACGGGAAGCGGATTTTTACGGCGCCATGGATGGAGCCGGGAAGTTTGTGAGGGGCGACGCGATTGCCGGGCTCATAATAACAATCATCAATATATGCGGTGGTTTTGCCGTGGGGATGATCCAACAGGATATGAGCGCAGGCGAATCAATCAAGACTTATACTGTGCTGACGGTTGGTGACGGGCTTGTTGCGCAGATACCGGCGCTTGTCATCTCTACTGCTGCAGGGATGATTGTAACCAGGGCGGCTTCGGATAACAGTGTTGGCGTTGATGTGGGCAGGCAGTTGTTTTTCAAGCCGAAGCCTCTTATGATTACGGGTGGGATACTGTCGTTTGTAGGCTTTGTTCCGGGGATGCCTTTTGTGCCTTTTCTTGCCCTGGGCGCAACCATGGGAGGGTTTGGCTATTCATTGAAAACCGGTGCGGTTAAAGGCGCGGAAGAGGAGGAGGGCGATCAGCCCAGGATTGATAAAGGACAGGAACCCAAGGCTTTGCCTTCTTCGTCCGCTGTTGCCTCAGCGCCGGTAGTTTCGCCCATGGACCTTGAAATCGGATTTGGTCTGGTGCCGCTTGTTGATCAGGACCAGGGCGGAAAGCTTGTTGAAAGGGTGGGCATGGTCAGGTCGCAGATTGCGGAGGAAATAGGGTTTGTTCTTCCTCCTGTGAACATCAAGGACAATGTTCAACTTCAGAATTCCGAATATTGCATTAAAGTCCGGGGCCTTGAAATGGCGCGTGGTTCTGTTCGTCCGGATCTTCTGCTTGCTATCAGCCCCGGGGGTGAGGTGAAGCTGGAGGGTTATTCTGAAACCAGGGAGCCTGCCTTTGGATTCAAGGCGTACTGGATTCCTAAGAACAAGAAGGAATTTGCTGAAGCAAGGGGCATGACGGTTGTTGATTGCGCAAGTGTTATCACTACACATCTGGCGGAAGTGGCAAAGGAACATGCTTCCAAGTTGATTTCGAGGCAGGATGTGAGTGACATGATTGACAATCTCAAGGAGAATCATCCTTCTGTGGTACAGGAGCTTATACCGAACAAGATGACTGTTGGCGGTGTTCATAGGGTGTTGCAGGGCTTGCTCAGGGAGAAAGTGCCCATTCGCGATTTTGCGTTGATCCTTGAGACAATATCCGATCAGGTGGGTCGCACTCAGGATACTGGAATTCTTGTGGAGTATTGCCGGCAGGCGCTGGGTGGACATATCTGCAGGGAATACAAGAGGAACGATGGTTCGCTGCCTGCCATTGGTATTCATCCGGACCTGGAGACCTTAGTTAAGAACTCCACCCACAGGGACGGCGCGGAGATTGGGTCACTGGTTATGAATCCTGACGTCGCGGAGCAGGTTATCAATGAAGTTCAGACCACTCTTGAAGCTGCGCGCAAGGCAGGTGAGCAGCCGGTGTTGTTATGTTCGCCTTTGATAAGGCCTCAATTCAGGCATTTGATTGAACACCGGGTTAAGGAAGTTCCTGTGATTTCCTTTGCCGAGGTGCCCGACTCTCTGCGGCTTGACATGATCGGAATGGTTAAGGCGCCGGAAATCAAGGGAGAAGCGGAGCCTGTCGGCGCATTGGCAGGAGAGAACCAGAGCAAAGAGTAAGGATTGGCTGCAGGGTTATGAAAGTTAAACGTTATAAAGGGAACTCACTTGAGAAGCTCTATTCAGTCATAAGCAAAGAGTTAGGGCCAGATGCGGTCGTGGTTTCTCCGGAGCAGGCAAAGCGTCGCAAGGGTATATTGGGAAGGAATGAATATGAGTTGATCGGGATAGCCGACGATGGGGGGCCGCTGGAGGCTTCCAGAATCAAGAAGGCGATTTTAAAGGATATAGACCGGATGTCGGGAGAGAGCCGGCAGCAATGGCAGCAGGTGGTTCATGATCTTGCCGGCGTCCGGGAAGAATTGAGTCAACTTTCCAGTGCGGTTAATTTGCCAGCGACTTCAGGCGGCGAGGGTCTGCCTGCTTTTGCTCGCAACTGGGAAAGACGTTTTGTGAGAATGGTGAAGCAGCGAAACCCGCGGATTTTAAGGGAAGACAGCGAGGACAGGGTTAATGTTTTAAGCCGCTATTTTTCTGTCCAGGAAGAGTTTGAGATCAGCGGTGGAGATCGTCCTCATTCGGTTGTTTTTTCAGGACCGACAGGATCCGGCAAAACCACAACGCTTGCTAAACTTGCCGCGGACTGGTCGATAAGAGCCGGATTGAATGTGGGAATTATAACTGCCGACACATACAGGGTAGCTGCCGTGGATCAGATCAAGGAATATGCGACATTGCTGGGTCTTGAGCTTAGAGTTGTTTTTTCGGTCAACGAGGCTGCGCAGGCAGTTGATTCGCTGTCGGACAA
>CAYTRK010000212.1:0-4354 GCA_964440205.1 uncultured Victivallaceae bacterium | reverse complement strand
CCAAATGGTCAGTTAGACAGATAAGAGTCCGGATTTCTTACCACAACCGAAAAAACTAATAGGAGGAACTCATGAAAACGTTGATAGTTGAAGATGACTTTACAAGCCGCCTTGTTCTTCAGGAATTACTGAAGGAATACGGACATGCACATATAGCCATCAACGGCAGAGAAGCCGTGGATGCGGTAAAAAAAGCTCTTAAGGATAACGCCAATTATGACCTTATCTGTATGGACATAATGATGCCGGAAATGGACGGCCAGCAGGCGCTTACCGAAATCAGAGAGACAGAAGAAAAACATGGGATACTATCCTCCGACGGCGCAAAAGTAATAATGACTACAGCGCTCGGTGATCTCGATAACGTGATCTCCGCATACAGCAGCCTGTGTGACGGCTATCTTGTCAAACCAATCGAAGCGCTTGAACTCAAGGAGCAACTGGACAAACTCGACCTTACCACTTAACCCGCAAACAGAACAAAAAAATCTGAATTATGAGAATCCTTCTGGCAGACGATGACCTGACCACCCGCCTTATAATGACAGAAGTGTTGTCAGAATGGGGCTATAACATCACCCTTGCATCCAACGGAAAAGAAGCATGGGATGCTCTCCTCGAAGACAACTATCCTGTAGCTATACTGGACTGGATGATGCCGGAAATGAACGGAGTTGAAATATGCTCCAGATTCAAAAAAGCCCACCCATCTCCCGACACTTACATGATACTGCTTTCAAAAAAAAGTGAAAAATCAGATATAGTGACCGGACTGGATGCCGGAGCCGATGACTTTGTGGTCAAACCCTGCGACCCCGCAGAACTCAGAAGCCGAATCAGGGCAGGCGAACGAATAGTCGCTTCAGAAAAAAAACTTCGCGAACAGTCCTTAAAACTGGAGAAATACGCGGCGGACATGAAGCGCCTTGCAGAAGAACGCGCGAAACAACTTCTGCACGCTGACCGGATGGCAACGCTCGGAACCCTTTCCGCAGGGATCGCCCACGAAATAAACAATCCAACATCCTTCATCTCCGGTAATATCCATATGGTTGAAGAATTCTGGAAAACCGCAGCCCCGCTGCTGAGCGACAAAAACTCCAAAGGCATTATACCGGACAAAAAGCGAGAATTTATATTGCGCGAATTCCCAGCAACCATAGAAGGAATCAAGAAGGGCGTCTCTCGAATCAAACGCATTGTAGACGGCCTTACCCTCTACTCACGAGGAAAAGAACCCGAACACGCTCAATGCAACGTTGCAGATTGTATCGAATCCGCGCTGGAACTCTGCTCCAACGCTCTGAAGTATCACGTCACAATCGAAAACCGGCTGGCAGCTCAGACCCCGACGATCAACGCCGACTCCCAACAGATAGAACAAGTCTTTATAAATCTCTTCACTAACGCTGCCGACGCGATAAGCTCGGACCAGAAAGGCATTCTCACAATCGAAGCCTCACATTCAGACAAGGAGATCAGTATAGCAATCAAGGATACCGGCCCCGGGATTCCGGAAGATGCTCTGGATAGAATCTGGAACCCTTTCTTTACAACCAAGGATCCCGGAAAAGGCACAGGCCTGGGCCTTTCAATCGCCCGGAAAATTATTGAGGATCACGATGGCACAATCACCGCGCGCAATAGTGAATCCAAAGGAGCGGAATTCATTGTAACTCTTCCAATCAACCGGACAGACTATCTTAGCAACGAATAAAATACGTTAAAGGAGCAGATATGAACGCCAGACTTCTTATAGTAGACGACGAAGAGGAAATACGCGACATGCTTTCCCGGCATTTCAGATTCCAGGATATACATGTTCAGACCGCGCGCAACGGAAAAGAAGCCCTTGAAACAATGGAAAAAGACAGAGTCGACGTTGTAATCTCAGACATAAAGATGCCCGAAATGGATGGCATACAGCTCCTGCGGGAACTGCGCCGCCAGTATCCAATGGTTCATACCATTATGATAACCGGCTACGTTACACAGGAAAACATACTGGCTTGCATGCGGCACGGAGCTGACAATTGCGTGTTCAAACCGTTGGATGAAAATCTCACAGAACTCGACGCAAGCATCCGCAAAGCGGTGGAATCAATTAATAACTGGCAAAATAAACTACGAAAGCTGCGCAGTATAAAGCCCGTGGAAGGAGAAATGACATGAATAAAAACAATGCCATCTCCGTCGAAGAAATGGATCAGGAAGTAGTCCTGGAGTTTCTTGATGAATCAACCGACGGCATCGAAACAGCCAGCACACTCCTCGTCAATCTGGAATCAACACCTGATGACCTTGCCCTTATTAACTCAATATTCCGCCCGGTACATTCACTCAAAGGAAATTCCGGCTTCTTCGGACTGAAAAAAGTCAAAACACTGTCCCATGAAATGGAAAATCTGCTGGATATGATGCGAAGAGAACAACTCCGCATAAATTCCTCTGTAATCGAAGTTCTGCTTGAAGGCACAGATACCCTCCGCGAAATGCTCTCAAGAGTGCGTGATTCGGAACCGGAAATAAAAAACGAGGACAAGTTTCAAGCTCTCATAACAAAGCTTCAGAAAATTTCAGAAAACAGGGGCGAGGCAGATGAACTATGGGGACAACTTATAGAAAAACTCGACAAAATAATGATACGCCTGGACAAAGCCGACAAGACCCTTGTAAGCGACCTGGAATCAGTTATTTCTGCAATAAAATCAGCAACAGCAAAGAATGGCTCGAAAAAGAAAACAACAACAGACAGTATCGATCAGAGAGATAACTCCCCTCAATCAAAACTCCTGCAAATGCTTGCGCGTGAGCAAGAAGGAACCTTTTCTGAAGAAGATTCCGACAAAGCCCTGTCGCTACTCGAAGAGTTGCGGGACACCCCTTCAGACAAAGAGGCACAGAATGAAATCGAAGAAGCAATACGCATATGGCATGTCTTCATGAACTCAGCAGTGGGCTTCGACAATCTTTGCAGACAATCGCTCCTGGAAAAGGTTAAACCGCTTATTGACCGGGATGCATGGAGATCAACGACCGACAAACCGGCCAGTGCGGCAGCCCCGGAAGATTCCAGGGTAAATGACAAAAACCGGCCACAGGCAGAGTCCCACAAAACAATGAGAATCAACGAGGAAAGTATTGACCAGTTCCTGGCATATGTGGGCGAGCTTATAGTCATCGGTGATATGTTCAAAAACCTTCAGAAACAGATGGATAACCTCAACAGCTCTCAGGCGCTGACCAGAAGATTCCGACAGGTCAACGAGACCTTCAGCTCTTTGTCCGACAACCTCCGGAAAAGCATTATGAACATACGTAAAGTTCCAATGCGAATTCTTATACAGAAAGCGCCACGAATGATCCGGGATATTTCAAAAGATAAAGGTAAAGATATTGAAATCTCAACCGAAGGAGAGGGTATTGAGGTGGATAAAAGTCTTGCCGATCTGCTTGATGCCCCATTGACACACATGATCCGCAACGCCGCGGATCATGGAATAGAAATGCCGGAAGAACGACGAAAAGCCAATAAAACCAGCCAGGGACATATCAATATCACAGTCCGCGAAACAGACGCCACCATAGCGCTTGCAGTCAAAGATGATGGCGCCGGCCTCAATTACAAGGCTATTCAGAGCAAGGCGGAATCAATGGGACTTATCAAGGCAGGCGAGAAACTGAGCGAAAAGCAGATTGTGGATTTCCTTTTCGCCTCAGGCGTATCAACGGCTGAAAAGGTAACAGACATATCAGGACGAGGCGTGGGCATGGATGTTGTTAAACGAATGATTGAAGAAGGCGGCGGATCAATAAGCGTCAGCAGCACGCCGGGAAAAGGTTCAGAGTTCACCATAACTATGCCCAAAAGCGTAACAACCCAGATTATGGACGCTTTTCTTGTGAATGTGAATTCACAGCCTTTCGCGCTTCCAATGAACAATGTTCTTGAAGCTTCAGAACTGGATATTGATAAGACAACCACCGTCCAGGGTCAGGGAAGATGCGTCAAAAGGCATAATAAACTCTACCCCCTCTACTTCCTGGAAAATGTTCTTGGCATCCCTCAGAATTCAGGTTTATCCGACAAAAACGGGATCGTGATAACGCTGACTACCTCATCCAAAAATTTCGCCGTAGTAGTCGATGAGGTTCTAGGCGTCCAGCAGATCGTGCTCAGACAAATAGAAGGCATGCATGACAATATCGACATCATATCAGGCGGCGCCTTGATGGGAGACAATAACGTGGCGCTTGTACTGGATGTTGAAGAATTGGTTAAAGAACCAGAGTCACTGACCTGATCTATTCACGCGCCGAGTTTGCCGCAGTTACAAGGCGCAGCGAGTTGAGC
>CAYTRK010000211.1:0-4355 GCA_964440205.1 uncultured Victivallaceae bacterium | reverse complement strand
GTATCACCGCTGCGCATATTGGTAATCTCTTCGTTAAACCCATCCCACAGGACATTGCGCAGGCTAATGGCTTCGTCGAGCTTCGATCCATAAGCGTCAGCTATATTGATTCCGGAGAAATAGCTGATGTTGCCAAAAAATGACGCTGCGATCTCTTCGGCAATCTCAATCTCCGCTTGCGCCTCAACCTTTCCGGGCTTCAATGCTTCACTGCGCGACATTTTCTGGCGAGCCTGTTCTTTGAAGATTTTTATCCCGCCATATGCATTGAGAAGACGCCGCCGCAAATCCTTATATCGAGAATTTTTCTCTTCTAAGGGCAGGCGAACAAAACGTTCGATGGTAGGATTTTCGCCGGCGGCCCGGCGTATGATATGAAACAATTCATGGCCAGCAATCTGGGTAGTGGTATATTCCCCGTCTGTAATCTTTTCAACAGTGGGGCTGATAAAAACTGTATTGTGCTTGTAATAGGTGAGGCCGCTGAGTTGTTCGCTGTCTATAAAGACCGCGCTCCATCCAATAGCTTCAAATCGGGACCGGATCAGCTCAGCTTGCTTAGTGAGGGTGTATCCCTCGTCTACCGTTGCGCCTTCCCATCGTTTCGCCCACTGACGGGCTGCTTCCTTTTCTGATTGCTCAGCGCGTCGACGAACTTCTGATCTGACTCGCTCAAGGTCCCGTCTGGCCTTGTCAACAATGTCGCGCTTGCGCCGGTTATCGGGTCGGTCACCCTTACCAGCGCCCTGCCTCTGCTGTTCTCTCTCATGCTCATACGGTACTCCTTCCACCTCCATTAAGTCAAACAAATCTCTTGAAGACTTAGTTTGCTTCTGGGCAGGGGATTCTACTAAATTGGCCCACAGGCCCGCCTCGTTATCCCTTGCATCAAACAAATCGCCGCTTAAATCCCCTGCCTCACCTTCAAGGCGTTTTGCCTGTTCATCCGCAAGCTTCTCTTTACGTATACGTTTTGCTCGCTCCGCGTCAATCTCTTCCGCGCTGACGCTCTCCAGACGGAAATCCTCTCCCCTCTCTGTTGAGCCAAACAAATCTCCCTCAGGCGCCTTCTCTCTCCCTGTAGCAAAATATAACGGCTGACCAGACTGCAAAACCTGCTGGCGCATTTTTTCTGTTACAGGAACATACCATACCTCGGTCGGCCCTTCGTCACGTCTACCCGACACATCATAGGTCCGCAGCTTCGTCGTAGTGACTTTCGCGCTCTTGTCAAGTTTGCGAATATATTTCTGTATCGCGGTTTTCAGCATCTGGTCATAAAAAATCTGCATCCCCTTGCCGCCAACCTTCAGATCTTCAGTTTCAAGCGTCTCCGTATCTTTAATTTCAAGGATTTTCCGGGCAAGCTCTTTACCTACCACTTCAGATAAATCTTTGCCTTTCATCTCCGCGCGAGTTGCAGCAACAACCTTCCCTTCGCGATTAACGGAAAGATTGATTGCGCTCTCCACTCCTGTACCCTGTTTGGGCACAATCGCTATATCCCGCTCCCCGTTATTCTCCCATTTATCAACCTCGATTCGCTCTACTACCTTGCTTAAACCATAGCGCTCTGCCTGTATCTCTCCGGGAACCCACCCTACACCGTCCATCTCGTTTTCCACGGCTTGCTGTAATCCATACTTAAACCCCACAAGACCCCAGGATTTTTTCAATGGCCCCGGCGGAGGAAGTTTCTTCACGCGCTGCATTCTCTCTTTGAGTTCCTGTTCGCGTGTATCCGTTTTATCGTACAAGTCCTCAGCTTTAAGCCATTGACGATATGCAGCAGATTCAGTCACGCCTTTTATTTCCTCTGGCAATTTATATCCTGGATCAGAAGTTCCTTCTTCTACCATGACCGGCGATAAACCCTTACGCACTCGCCGCGGAACCCATCGCCTGCCTGACTCATCTGTAGACGCTCTTTTTTCCGCTTTTATTAAATTGTTCCATGCATTGTTTCTTTTTTCCTTGGCTCGGGCAAGCTCCTGTTGCAGTGACGCTACATTAGATGCATCTCGATACCCTTTTTCTCGCCCTTGCTGATGCCAGTCGCTTTGGATTTCCTCAATCAGGAATACAGAATCCCTATTCGGGCGCGGATCACGGAACTGCTGATGCCTCACGTGCAGTAATACATTCGGCTCATCCCAGTGAGGGTTACCCCCATACGTTTCCCTGCCAGACACTTGAAACAACGTTTCTCCATAGCCGGTTCCATGTGGCAATCTATAGTCACTATACTTGACGCCCTCTTCTTCTTCGCTCGCCGACTCTGGTTCCGTCATATCCTCAAGCATAGGCTCAATTATATCTTGTCTTCCCTCGTGTTCTTTTTTAACCCTCTCAACTGCGGCATTATACTCTTGCCATGCTGCCTCTTCACTGTTTTCAAGATGAGTCTCCCCAAAACTATCCCCCCATACATACGGGTCCCTTTGGCCTCCCCCATGCAATATCTCTATTATCTCCGGACGTTCACCTCGCAGAAAATCTAAAACACCCCCTTTTGAAACCCGCCCTTCAGCGCTTTCTAAAAATTCTCTCAAACCGGTGTCTTCAATCTCCTCCTCTTTCACTCCCGCCTGTTTCCGCACCGTTGCCAATAACTGCTGCGGAGTAAAAGTATCCTGCTTCAATCCCTCTATACTCTGTTCCAATGGAGAATAAAACCCGCGGGGCAAAGCAAACTGCCGGACATCACCATACTCCGCCGGCCCCTCTTGCACGGAACCTTTCTGCTTAGCAGCGCCAGAAGCCTGGCCTTTAACCATATCCCACCAACTTGTGTCTCGCCACAACATTCGGTTCGCGTCAACCACGTCAAGCAGCTCAATAGAGGCTGCATCAAAGCCTTGATAAACATCGCGCACCACTGGCCATGCAAGCTGACTTGTAACGGGTAAATCAAGCATTACAGCGTTTGCACTCTCTGCAACCGCGGATCTGACCAGCCGTGCAGTCAATGCGCGAGTGTCCTGTATCTCCGTAAGCGCAAACCGATGCACCGCCTGTATTCTATTGCGAGTATCAAGCAAAACAAGGTGTCCCATATCGGGATCGCCCTGGCGCAACATGTCCACAGCCGCTCTGAAACCCTTCTGACCAGTAACCTTGTATCGCTCAGAACGGCTCGTGCGCTCCCATGCAGGAGGCTCATCAAAAGCGACACGTTCTTTTTTGGTAAGAGGCTGCGGCTTGAATCCTTTGGGCTTCTGAGGATAAGGACCTACCTCTGGAAACTTCACCACACCTTGCTCGCGCATACTGTAATATGTCCCCGTGTCGGTAATGATATGATCCGTCACTTCATAGCCTAACAGTTCCCCTGCTTCTACCAACTGTCGGGATACACCTATATCTTCACTTGAGGGTTTTGGATCTCCACTAGGGTGATTATGACAGAGAATAACTTTTGCAGTACCTACAGGAGCATGTTGAAACATCTCCCTCGGATGTACCAGCGAGGCGTCGAGAAGCCCAACGGTAATGATCTCAGCCTTCAGTATAGTGTTGTCGCCGGCCAGAAACACCGCTTTCATGCTCTCTTGGTACGGACTGCGTAGAGGCGCCATCAATGCAGCAACATCGCGAGGGGATTCAATTTTCTTTCCAGTGATATACCAGCCGCTAGGCGTTCCTGTGAAGCGATCGTGTATAATGCTTGATACCGTGTCCCCTTCCTGCGCAAACGCCCTTGAAAGACTGGAGGCGGACGTTTCTCTTACGCTGGTGGGAACTTCACCGGCTCTGGATAATTGCTTGAAGAACTCGGCCGCTGCGTCCTGAGTATCAGGGGACAAGCTGGATCGGGGGGAAGTTGATCCGGGTTGATCATACGGCACCGTGGAGGCACCGGATATAAGCTCGATCCATTCGAGTTGTTCTCGGACAGCTTCAGCTTTCTTTTCTGCTGGTATCCCTTTTTCTTCGACATAACGCTCTACCTGTTCCCGAACCTGCGGTCTTAACCCTGACTGCCACTCCTGGCTCGTTCCTCCGCCCTCTGCCTCGCGCGCCTTAGCGTCGATTTCAGGTTGGACCTTAGCAAGCTTTCTTCGGAACGACTCAAGGTTCTTAAAGGTGAGGATATACCCTGCTTGGGCATTTGTGAGGTGCTCGATTGTAGAGATTTCTGCTCCATACTCAGATAATACGTCAATTAGCGCGTCAGTGTCAAACTTTTCTTTGAGCCGATCTCGGTATGAGTCGCTTAACGGCAATGCCGCAGGATTCTCCCCTCGTCGCCGCGCCCGTGCTGCAACCAGTGTAGTTGCCGCAACCATCCGCCCGCCGCGTGATTCAATGTGTTCACGCAGCTTCTGTAATGATCCGCCGCTGGTATTGACATC
>CAYTRK010000210.1:2454-4365 GCA_964440205.1 uncultured Victivallaceae bacterium | reverse complement strand
GAGAACATCACACCAACATTTCGTTGATATTTTCTTTTCCTCATGACCTTTACCTCCTATTGATTTGGGATTTGTATTTATTTGTTCTAGAAAAAATTCAAATTAGATCGTAGATTCGATCTGGCATTTGAACAGTTATTGACCTGTCTTTAAGCTGGCAAAAGAACCTTGAAGGGATCATTTGGAATTGGACTTTGCTACTGGCAGTCGGGAAAACTTTGGACTGGTTGGATATGGTTATTTGGGGGGGACTTTGGCTGGACTTGGATGAGGTGTTTTGGAAGTGCTTGGGGGAGGACTTGGCGGGATCATTTGGAACTACTCGGCGAAGGAGCAGCACATGACTTCGGCAATGTCCTTGATCTTCTACTCAGACAATCGCCTCAGCGCCTCTTGGAACCTCCTGGCCGTCAGGCCGAGGAGGTGAACAAGAGTTTTTCTTTTTCATGGGGTAGCATTCGTGATACCCTTTTTATATTTTTAATATTTTTAGGGAAGCAATGGATTGATATTATTCCAAAATGAGGACAAAAATTAGGTCTGATTTGTAGGAAATTAGGTTTCATTTGGAAATAATTAGGTATGATTTGGAAAATCTTATGTCTCATTTGGAAAATCTTAGGTTTCATTTGGAACTCCTTTCAACATTGATTCGCCCCTTAGAGAACTGACTACCGAAATATTCAACTTGGAAGTCATTGATCAAACCTACAGATACGATATTTTCAAACGCACTCAAAATTGTATTGCGATAATCTGTATTTGCTTTAAACCCGAAGTAATCAATCAAATCATGAATCATTATTGATTTTGAGCTGTTCTTGCTCTTCGTTACAAAGAACCTTCGATATATTGCACTAGCATATCCATCCAGACTTAAAAACGCCTTATTGAACCAATCCGTATTCAACGTCAGTAGATTGTGTGTATAGGCGCGGCCGAGCAAAGAATCAAAATGGATGAGCAGTTTCCCATCTGTTTGTTCAATGTTGAATAGATTTTCGTCACGTATTTGGATCAATTCAGGATATACAGATCGTATTTCGCTTTCATAATTGCCATCATCAAGAACTTTATCTTCAACAACAGGAACTCTCAGTGGATATTCCAACGAAAAGCGTGCTTTAGATGTTCTTTCAAGAAGCGAAATCAAATATTCTTTTCTTCTTTTCTGAAAAAATGGCACGAACCTTTTAATAAAATCATTTGGATTGATTGAAATTGTCCATTTACGCAGATATCCATTTGATTTCAAGACAATTTTATCCAGCTCTACAATGTTGTCTGGTCCTATTTGATCATACAATGTTTGTGCTAAAGTTGTTAATTGTATATGATTATCAATGCATTTTTGTCGATCATGCTCAGAACTGAAACGATCGAGTTCTATCAGATTATTTAGTTTGTCCTGCTTGCTTATAATAGATTCATACTCCAAATACGCAGATATATGTCTTTTAAGTTCATAAAGAATGTCCAAATTGAAATTCTCAACAAATGCATTTGCGTTGAGCAATAAGCCAGAACTTCCACTATTCTTCCACGTTGTTTTGCTTTTATGGACTTTAGCGTAGACTCGCTTGTAAATCTCGTGCCCGATGAAATCCAACACAAGATGATTCATGGGAGTCCACGCTTTATCCACGGTTACGGATACCATCTTCCCCATGTTTTCGACTTCGTAGGTATAGGGATAGTTCACACGACGGACTTGGACTGGGCGCAGGAGATAGTTCAAGGACCTCTCAGTGATGAGGAATTTCTTCTGGTGCGGAATGGCACTTTTCATGATGACGCCTCCCTGTTTCAACGATCCCGGCAATGAGGGTGAGGCGGCACAGGGATTTGGGATCGACCACCCCACCCTCAAGGCATGGGATTTGAGCTCATTTTTTTGTTCTTCAAAATGGG
>CAYTRK010000210.1:0-2354 GCA_964440205.1 uncultured Victivallaceae bacterium | reverse complement strand
TGCAGTGTGTTTGTATGGGATAAGCGAAAAGGTCTTTCCATGGGATTGCGTAAGGGCGTTAATTTAAAAATGACCGCCCAACGAAAATGTTTTCCATCATCCTACAAGCGTGAAATTCGAAGCTGGCTTCGAATTTTGCAAACGATCTTCGTATAATGCACTAAATTGGGACTATCATGCTATCATATTTTTCAGTCATCCTCTTTTCAAGGTCTAAGGTATACTTGCCGTTCACGATCCATCTCTTGACCGCCCCCAACGACCCCTCCAGATCCGAGAGTCCGTATTCGAAGGTGCGCCAGAGGTAGTCCTCCAGCTGGCCCAAATAGGGGTAGTCGACGTATTTCACCGATCTGCTGGAAGGGGATTGCTTCCGACCACCGAAATAGATCCAATCCGTGCAGTCGCCTTTCAGGTCCGGTTCCCGGTGCTCATTCCAGAAGAGCACATCCCCGTATCCCCCCTGCAGCACGAACCCGGCACTGTCGCTTGAGTAGTAGGGGTATTCACACAGCCCTTTGTAAGTCGCCGTGCCCAGCTTGTGGAACTTGATGCCGGGGTATTTGCCGCTCTGCACGTAGCGCCCGAAGATGAAGTCCAGCTGCTTTCGGTCGTTCCCCCAGCTCGAGCCCAGAAGGAGGTAGTGGTGTCCCATGTCGTAGAGCTGGTCGATCTCACCGGCATATGGATCGTGGACAACAGGAAGGACATCCAGGCCCGCCCTCTTGAGCTTTGCCAGGTTCCACATGCGGACGTCGTAGTTCTCGGGTTCGACGTCCAGGTTGACACAGTAGTCGAACAGATCGTGGCACGGGACCAGGTAGTTGATGTAGCTCTCCAGGTCGATCTTTTGGGTGCCGGCCATATCGGAGAAGGCGCCGCTGTCGAGCATGATCTTCCCGAGTTGTCGACGGTAGGTCCGGAGGTAAAGCCCGAACTCGTTCCCAGCCCGCGCGTAGGACAGGAGCATGTTGGGCCTGGCATCGAACCGTTCGATCAGCTCTTTGGCGACCCGGATCCCATTCCAGGGCAGGACAAGGTAGATGTGCATGGTCTCGTTCCTCCTTCAAAGTGTAAGGCCCGGGGACCGGATGGCCCGGCCCCCGGACACGGTCTGACGTCTTTAGCTGGTGCTCACCTCGAGGTATTCGCCGATCAGCCGGCCGATGAAGACGATGCGCTCCTTCTTGATGGAGCTCGCCGCTTCGCCATCACGGATCGCCCGAGAAAAGCTCTGAATGAACTTCTCCACGATGGCGTTCACATCTTCCTCCTGTGATGACCGTGATCGGCTTCTGACCGGCAGCGCTTGACCCTTGTTGGCAACGATGTTTTCTACCGTCTTGTCGAGGTCCGCGTCTTCGCTCTTCGCCTCGGCAAGCCGGGTGAGAATATGGTCCTGGTTCCTGAGCAGACTGAAATTGGCGGTGAGCGAATGAAGGCTCGCATTGCTCACCTCGATGCCCAGATCGGCTAATTGTTTTTTGTTCAGGATCTTGGTAACGGTCTTCTCGAATCCCTTCGAGCTGTACGCCTCGAAGTTCGTCTCCGCTCCGACATCTTGAAAAAGCGCTTCGAACCCTCCATCGGTTCTGCTGGCCAGAAGCTCGATGCGGCAGAGCTGGTAAACCTTCTCGGTGCCCAGGTGCGCGTATCGCTCGGCAAAGGCGCTCTTGCTGATCGTCATGAACTTCTCCAGGGTCCGATCGCTCTCCGTAAAATGATCCAGCGCCCAGTCCATCCATTTGCCGTGGAGGAGGGAATCCTTCACGAACTGGCAGACCCTCCCAAGTATGACGGCCCGGTGGACCAAGAGCACGTTCATGTCCGCACTGAAGGCCAGGTATCTTCGGTCAAGCTCCTCGATGGTGCCGTTAATGCTGGCCAGGACGTCCTTCCTTTCATCCTCCGAGTTCCTGGGCATGCTGAAGATGGTGTCCAGGCCCTCCGCAATCGTCTTGAAGTGGTCAAGGGGTGTGTTCAAGGTTTTCATTTCGTTTTCCTCCCTCGAACTTCCCCTTCGCGATTCACCATTCACAGTCCCACGATTCGCTCTTTCACATGGGGTTGTTCAGTCTCTTGGCGGTATCGCGACGGTTGTCTCAGTCTCGCACCCGCATAGGCATCGCCTCCTTTCTGTTGGGAACCCTTCCATGGCGAGGTCCTGGGATCGTGCTTGTCCTTCAGGGCGTTCAGCCGCCTCAGGAATCCTCGTCCACGATCATGTCCTCCTCGGTCGGGTAGTAGTCGAACGAGGCGTTCTCCGCCTCTACCTTCACGAGGATCGGCCTCCCGCTCTCGTCGTCCTTGTAGCTCGTAGTGATCGAGCCACGGTCCTCGGAGCTGGGACGGCC
>CAYTRK010000209.1:0-4375 GCA_964440205.1 uncultured Victivallaceae bacterium | reverse complement strand
CATCAGGATCCTGCCGCAGAAAAAATCTCAGAATGTTCGCAAATGTATTGCCCACCTGTTCGTTTACAGGAACCTGAATTATACCCTCTATGTCATACTCCACAGGTTCCTCGGCCGTCAGAAGCTTCCTGTCTACTGTATTGATCTTCCTCAACCCGGAATATAATGTGGTCGTTTTGCCGGACCCCGTCGGACCGGTAACAACTATGATACCGTTGGGATTCAGCAGGTCCCTGCTGAATCCTTCGTATACATCATCCGGCATACCCAGATTCTCAAGTTCCAGTGAAACCACGCTTCTGTCCAAAACACGAAGCACCACGCTCTCCCCGAACTGGGTTGGCAAAGAAGAAACACGTAAATCAATAACCCTGCCGCCTATGCTCATCTGTATCCTTCCGTCCTGCGGCAACCGCCGTTCGGCAATATTAAGCCCCGACATAACCTTGATCCGCGAAATAATAGGAAGGGCAAGGCGCTTGGGCGGAGGAGACATCTCGTAAAGCGCTCCGTCAACGCGGTACCTTATTTTGAACTCCTTTTCAAACGGTTCAAAATGTATGTCCGAAGCCCTGTCGTTAACCGCCTGGTACAACACAAGATTCACAAACCGGATAACAGGGGTCGAACCCGCTGCTTCCTCAATGCCCTTTTCGTCAACCTCCTCGGAAAGTTTCAACCCGTTTCCGTCGCTGTCCATATCCGTCTCAAGAGCCGCAAGCATCTCGTTCACCGCCGCAGTGTCGTCGTGATAAAACTGATTCAGACAAGCCTTTACATCTTCTTCGCGAGCCAGAACAAAACTTACGTCCCTGGTCAGAGCAAACATAAGTTCGTCCATTGTCTCAGGACTGACAAGATTAAACGTGGCAAGCTCAACCGAATTATCCGTAGCTTCGACAGGAACAACATTGTACATTCTGGCGATACTTGAAGTTACGCTGTGTATCGTATCCGGCGCTATATCCTGGGCAGGAAGATTGATTACCGTGGTTCCAAGGTAGCCCGCAATTATCTCCAGTAAATCGTCCTGCGAAATAAGTTCAAGATCAATTACAATGTTGCGCACAGGCTTTCCTGTACGTTCGTGCTCTTCCTGCACCTCGTTCAGACTCCGCTCGTCAAGCGCTTCCCGCTCAGACAACAAACGAAGCAAAGGATTAAGATCTGTAGTTTCTACCATAATTCCTTGCCTATTTCTTCTTCGATTCTGTGTCTTGAAGCTTCTGAACAAGACTATCGGCATCCTGAGCCTTAGTTATCAGATCCTCGTAACTTATCTGCCCGGCCTTGTACAACGCAAGAAGATGAGCATCAAGAGTAATCATGCCGTATTTGGCGCCAGTTTGTATGTCTGAGTTGATGCGGTAAGTCTTGTTGTCGCGAATAAGTGATTGTATAGACGGCGTGGATATCATTATCTCAAATGCGGCAACCCGGCCGCCTGAATCAGCCCTGACCAGAAGCAACTGGGAAATAACCGCTACAATACCTACTGCAAGTTGGGTCCTTATCTGCTCCTGCTGATCGGTAGGAAAAGAATCCACAATCCTGTCCACCGTCCTGGCCGCGCCGGTCGTGTGAAGCGTGGCAAAAACCAGGTGGCCAGTCTCAGCCGCGGTAATCGCCGCTTCCATTGTTTCAAGATCCCTCATTTCACCAACTAGTATAACGTCCGGATCCTGACGCAAAGCCCGCCTGAGAGCTTCTTTGAAACTGCTCACGTCAACGCCCACCTCGCGCTGAGTCACTATAGACTTGTTGTGATCGTGGTAATACTCAATAGGATCTTCGACTGTTATGATATGGCAGTCCCGTTGCTGATTAATCACGTTTATCATGCTGGCAAGCGTCGTCGATTTACCGGATCCGGTCGGACCGGTTACAAGAACCAGCCCACGCGGACGATAAAGTAGTTCCTTGATCTGAGGCGGCAGACCTATGTCCTCCAGCGTCATAAGCTCCGAGGGAATCAAACGCAGCACAATGCCAAAATTACCCTTGGTCTTGAATACACTTACACGGAACCTTGCCTTGTCGCCAAACCCGAAACCGAAGTCAGTGCTGCCCCCCTCCCTCACCTTCTGCTGATGGTCCGCAGATGTAATGCTCTTCATCAGCCGCTCAGTGTCTTCGTTTCTCAGAGGAGGAACATCAATCGATTCCAGCCCGCCATTTACTCTGAACTGCGGCGGCAACCCTACACTCAGATGAATGTCAGAGGCGCCTTCTTCTACAGCCAGCTCAAGCAAGTCATTCATTTCAACAGTTTCACTCATCAGTCTATATCCCCCATCGTTACTCTTAACACCTCTTCAAGCGTGGTCCATCCGGCGGCTACTTTTCTCAAACCATCCTCGCGCAATGTCCGCATACCCATTTCCCTGGCGCGAATCCTCATCTGCGAGGCAGGCATTCGTTCAAAAATCATGTTCTGGATCTCATCGGTCATTTCAAAAATCTCAAAAATGCCCTTCCTCCCTTCATATCCAGTCAAAACACACTTTTCACAGCCCCTGCCGTGATAAAACTGCACGTCCTCCATCTGTCCGGCCGCGGAGCCCAAAAGTTCAAGCTGAGAGCGTTCAGGCTTATACGGCTCCTTGCAGTTCTCACAAATTGTCCTCACCAGCCGCTGCGCCATGACTGCCTGAACCGAAGAAGCAACCAGAAACGGTTTGACTCCTATGTCAAGAAGCCTGGTCACCGCACTGGGAGCATCGTTGGTGTGCAATGTGCTGAAAACCAGATGACCCGTCAGAGAAGCCTCCGTAGCTATGTTCGCAGTCTCCAGGTCCCGGATCTCACCTATCATAACCACATTGGGCGCCTGGCGTAGAATGGAACGTAAGGCGGAAGAAAATGTTAACCCTATGTCGGAACGAACCTGTACCTGGTTAATCCCGGACATCTGATACTCCACAGGATCCTCTACAGTGATGATCTTCCTGTCCGGCCGGTTGATGTGCCCCAGGCAGGCATAAAGAGTAGTCGTCTTGCCGGATCCAGTGGGACCGGTCACCAGAAAAATGCCGTCCGGCAACCCTATCAGCCTCTCGAAAGTCTGCTGATCATCAGAAAGAAAACCGAGTTTCGGCAGACCAAGAGCAAGGTTCTGCTTGTCCAGAATACGCATTACCACACTCTCACCATGATTCGTCGGTACCGTGGAAACTCGAAGATCCAGTTCACGGCCGAGAATGTTCACCTGTATCCTGCCATCCTGAGGAACACGCTTCTCGGAAATCTTCATGTCTGCCATTATCTTGACCCTGCTGATTATGGCCGATTGCAGCCGCTTGGGAGGACTGTCAACCTCATGAAGCACACCATCAATCCGATACCGCACCCGGAACCTCTTCTCCAACGGCTCCAAGTGAATGTCCGATGCACGATTCCGAAACGCCTCCAGAATAATCAGGCTTACGAGCTTTATTATGGGAGCATCCGTTTCCGTTGCGTCCGCCTGCTCAACAAGATCCTCTCCGCCCGCCAGCTCAATGTCCACATTTTCATCGGTAGCCTGGTCCATCATGGCTTCCATCGTATCTTCGGCCGCATAAAACTTGTCCAGCGTCGCCTTGATCTCTGCCCGTGAAGCCACAACCCCGTCGACATTCTTCTTCAGAACATACCGCAAAGTGTCCAGAGTATCGAAATCCAGAGGGTCGCTGAGCGCAACGGTAATGCTCTCGTCATGGGCATCCACCGGCACAACCTTGTAACGACGGGCTATGTCTACCGGAACACTGTCCCTGACCTCGGGCGAAAGCTGTATCCCGCTCAAACTCACAAGCTCCATGCCAAGCTGGCTCGCCAGCATGGCAAGCACTCCCTCCTCGGAAATCGCCTGATCCTGCATAAGCCGGTCCAAAACACTACTTCCATCTCCATTGGTCGCAGCCCTGGCTTCGGCAATCTGCTCGGACGATAAAACTCCGTTTTCCTCCAGTATCTCAAGGACATAGTTATCGTTGGACGTCAAATCATTCCTCCCCGGAAAAACCTCTCGAAAATCCTTATGACATAATGCACGATCAACTGAAAAAATTCAAACCCCAAATAACAGGTCGGCAGCAACAAAACTACCACAGAACCTATTGCCTCAGTTTGCTCTCAATCAGCCTGTTAACCATCTGAGGGTTGGCTTTTCCCTTACTCAATCTCATAACCTGACCAACAAGAAACTTTGCAGCCTGTTTCTTCCCCGAACAATAGTCCCGGACAGATTTGGGATTCTCTTCTATGGCCTTATCTACAAGCTTTTCTACCTCAGACTCATCGCTCACCTGCCCCACGCCCAGACGCTCCACAAGACCAGCAGGACTTCCCCCTTCGCTGAAAAGCGCTTCGAAAACCTTCTTGGCGCCTGTGA
>CAYTRK010000208.1:0-4404 GCA_964440205.1 uncultured Victivallaceae bacterium | reverse complement strand
GAAATCTCAAAACTTGAGCAAAGACTGGTTTCAAGATTTGAGTGGGGACTTGTAACGGAACTGAATCCTCCCGACCTGGAAACAAGGATAGCTATTCTTCGGCACAAACAGGACCAGACAAAAATGAAGCTTCCCGATGATATCCTTCTTTTTCTGGCTCAGAACATCAGGTCGAATATCCGAAGGCTTGAAGGCGCTCTGATCCGGGCCATTTCTTATGCTTCGCTGACCGGAAGAGAATTGACAATTGACACTCTCAGGCATCTGTTGAGGGATTCACTGGAAGAAGAAAAACATGAAGAAGTGACTTTTGACAGGATACAGAGAGCCGTCGCCGAGCATTTTGACGTCAGGCTTGCAGACATGACAAGCAAGCGCCGCACCCAGGCTGTGGCGGGGCCCAGACAGGTAGCCATGTATCTCTGCCGCCGTCTTACCAGGTCATCTCTTCCCGACATAGCAAATGCTTTCAGCAAAACCCATGCTACTATTCTTCATGCGTATAGATCTGTAGGAAACAGGATGGAGGTTGACCCGCAACTTCGAAGCGATCTTTCCACGATATCCAAGAATCTGGGTCATGCTTTCTCTTTACAGGAGACTGATAACAAGTTGTGAACTGCTGTAAATATTTGCCCGGTTATTTTCAGTTCTTCACTCTTGTTTACATTAATGATTTTTTATTAAATGCTCTGTTAACAGGCAAAAGCCCATGCAACCCATTACATCAGAGAAAGAAAGAAAAGTATTGAAGCTATTGACAGCCCATAATAAGATTAATACTTAATTTAACTTATTACTACTAATAACGGATCATGTGAAATACATGCCAGGAGGCTGCGGAGATACAAATGAAATCAAAGATAGCCAAACAGCCGCTTCTCGAAGGACTTCAAATAGTACAAAATGTTGTTGCTAGCAGAAGTACTCTTCCCATTCTTTCAAATGTTCTGCTGGAGGCAGAAGAAGGAAAGCTCTATTTGACGACTACCAATCTTGAAGTCACTGTCAAATGCGCTGTCGAAGCGGATATTCAGAAGCCGGGTACAGGCACACTGCCAGCAAGGCGCTTGTCCAGCATTGTGAAAGAATTGCCTGATAAACCCATTGAAATCGATATTGACGAGAAAAGCACGGGGACCATCAAATGTAATTCGAGTTTTTTCAAGGTTGTCGGGCTTGGCAGCGATGAATTTCCGCCAATGCCCAAGACCGATGGAAAGTACACGTATCATATTGATGAGGGCGCTTTCCGGGAGATGCTCAGGAAGACTGCTTATGCGGCATCAACCGATGAAACCAGGTACATACTCAATGGCGTGCTTCTGAGTTTTAAGGAAGACAAGCTGACTATGGTTGCGACCGATGGACGCAGGCTGGCTCTCGTTGAATACGAAATTGAGTTTCCGAAAGAAGCAGAAGCCGACATGGTTTTGCCTACTAAGGCAGTTAATGAACTCCTGCATACGCTGGGTGATGAAGGGAAAGTGAAAATTTCGAGCGGAAACAACCAGATTGCCTTTGAATTCGGGGAAATTGTGATTGCGTCCAAGCTTATAGAGGGGACGTATCCAAACTTCAGGCAGGTTATTCCGAATCAATGTGAGGAACGGATCACGGTGGAAAGAGAAGAAATGCTCACCGCTATGCGCAGGACGTCGCTGGTTACAACCGATAAATCGAACACAACCAAGTTGTCTTTTGCCAAGAATAAGCTTGTAGTTGCCACCAATACTCCTGACGTAGGAGAGGCTCGAGAAACAATTCCGATTAAATACGGCGGAAAGGAAATAAGCATAGCGTTCAATCCGGAATACGTTATGGATGCTTTAAGGAATCTCAACAACGACGAGATATTTGTTGAGCTTACTGATGAGCTGAGTCCGGGCGTTATAAAATGTGACATACCCTTTCTGTACGTCTTAATGCCTATGAGGGTAAGTTGACAAGACGACTTTGACTTTGCATGAATTTTAATGAGTTTCGCAGGGTCATGAGAGAAGAGAACTGCTACGAAAGCAGTTCTCGCGGCTCATGGTACAGAGGATTCTTATTAAAGAAACTGGACTGGTGGTATTACCTGCGTATTGTTGCTCTCGTTTTGTGGGCCTGGGTTCTTTTGAATTTTAAAAAATCAAAAAAACTCTTGATTCAGACTCGTGCCTTCAAAACTTTGAGACTGACCGAGGACAGCGGCACTGCTGTGAGGATTGAAAACTTCCAGAACATACGCGCAATCAAGGGTCCGGCTGTATTCACAGCAAATCATATGAGTATGCTCGAAACATTTATTCTTCCTACTTTGCTGGTAAGAGAATTTAATGAAGTGTCCCCTGTAGTGAAAAAAAGCCTGACTGAATATCCTTTTTTTGGGCCAATTCTAAATATCATGGACCCTATACGAGTTAGAAGAAAGAACGCGAGAGAGGACCTGAGGACGGTTATGAAGGAAGGCATCGCGGCGCTGAAAGAGGGACGCAGCGTTGTGATTTTTCCTCAAGCGACGAGAAGCGAAGGATTTGAGCCTTCCTCATTTAACAGTCTGGGGGTCAAACTTGCATCGAGGGCAGGGGTTCCACTGGTGCCAGTGGCTTTAAAAACCGACTTCTATGGCATAGGACGAAGATTTCGTGATTTCGGCCCGCTTCGCAGAGACAGAAAAGTTTATTTCAGGTTCGGGCAGGCAAGAGAAGTTACGGATGAGAAAACAGCGCATAAAGAAGTCGTTAATTTCATAGTCGAATCCCTGCACGAATGGGGTTTACAGACAGGAAGCGAGCTGCAAAATGGATGAAATGGTTCCGGATCTCCAGTCGAGCCTGCTTTGCGATGACGTCAGGCAGGAAAGAAACGGTAAATTCATACTAATCGGACTTTTTGATGTTCTGGGTGTTTCGTCTTTTCCCGCAGTGTTCAGGAAAATCTGCATTGTTAATCGCTGGTGCTGCGGTCTGGGTCATTTTGAACAGAGAAGCAGGATAATAAACACCAATGGCACTGATGTGCTTACAGAAGGAAAACCGGTTTCCATACATCTCAAGGATGACAAAGCCGTGGCTACCAATGTTGAAATATTTCTGAATGTCAGGTTTGAAGAATCCGGATGTTACTGGATAGAAGTGCTTCTTGACAGTGATCTGCGACTGAGATACCCGCTCAAAGCAGTCACCATGGAACGAGGCGGCCAGGCGAATCGCCCCCCCAGGCAACCTCCCGAACAACTTTCCTAGAAAAATGAAGAAAGAGCCTGACAATACATGGGTTGAGCTTAATACGCGCGCGCTTGCAACAAATATCAGGCTCCTTCGTGAGAATCTTAGCAGCGGCACAGACATCTGTTTTGTTGTAAAATCCAACGCCTACGGGCACGGATTGAGCCAGGTGGCTCAATGCGCTCTGCATAAAGGAATAACGAAGTTTGCCGTCATTCATATTGAAGAAGCCTTGCAGATCCGCGCCATGTCCGGGGACGCTGATATCATCATAATGGGCGTTATTTCTCCAGAAGATGTGGCGGTGGCAATAAATAAAAAGTTTTCTGTTTACTTGACAGACTTAGAACATGCGCGAGAGCTGTCAGAAAAAGCAAGCAGATTTGATGGCCAACTCGATTGCCATGTTGTTATAGATACCGGAATGGGACGCCTTGGTGTATTCTGGGACTCGGCAGCAGACGTTGTAGAAGAAATCAACAAACTGCCTGGCCTGAGAATAGGCGCGTTGACCTCACATTTCGCTTCTGCCGAAACATGCGACAAGACTTTTGCCCGAACCCAGATGCAAAGGTTTAAGACGGTAAAAGAGGAATGCTCAAAACGTAAACTGGAAACCGGGGGCACACACATTTCCAGCAGCGGAGGTATTCTCTCTACCGCAGAATGGGATCTGGATACTGTACGGCCTGGGATTCTCCTATACGGATATGGCGCAGGGACTATCAAAACGCCGGACAAGGCAAATGAACGCAGAATACCTGTTAAACCTGTATTGCAGTGGAAAACCAGGGTCATTCAGGTCAGACAGGTACCCAAAGGCTTCCATGTCAGCTACGGGAGTTCTTATATAACCGATGAACCAACAAAAATTGGAATCCTGAACGCAGGATATGCCGATGGATATCCGAGAGCTTTGAGCAATAAAGGAGAAGTGATTATACGCGGGCAGAGGGCGCCTGTTATAGGAAAGGTAACTATGAATCTGACCGCAGTTGAACTTGGGCTGAATACGGATATACAGAAGGGCGACGAGGCCATATTGATTGGCGAACATAAAGGAACTGCTGTCTGGGCCGATGATCTGGCCGGCCGGTGCGGCACGATTTCGTACGAGATTCTTACAAATATAAGAACCAACTGTCGAATAGTTATTGCCGAATAGCCCGGTTTCCTGCCGCCTTGTGCGGCA
>CAYTRK010000207.1:0-4423 GCA_964440205.1 uncultured Victivallaceae bacterium | reverse complement strand
TGTCTATACGGCTGCTCCGGCGTTTTACCAATTTGCACCCCCGCAGCAGCACTTTTCATACTCTCACTACGAAATCCTGTGAGATATGCGGGCTAAGGGCAATCGAAGGGCGGGATCAGGGAAAGGCCTATGGCAAAAAGAAACGACGGGCTGTAAATATTGTTCACGAAAGGATTGGAAACCGGTTATTATAACAACGGTAAAGGAGAAAAAGCATGGTACGCGCGACACAGAAAAAATCCAAGAGGGTCAGCGCAACTGCAGGAAAAAGACGCGTGAAGCTGGAAGTGAAAGCGACGCCTGACAGCGAAGTTTATGTGGCAGGGAGTTTCAACAACTGGAATCCGAAACGAAAAAAGATGAAACAGGTGGACGGCAATGGCCATTACACCGTGGGCTTGATGCTGCCTCGCGGCGAGCATGAGTACAAATTTGTTATTAATGGAGCATGGCAGGCTGACCCCGACAATACTTGCTGGCGCCCCAATCCAATGGGTTCGCTGAACAGCATAATACGGGTTGACTAAGCCCAACACAGGAGAGCAGAGATGAAAATGGAAGAAGTACGGACTAAAGCCAGAGGCCTGGGCATCAAGCCTGGCAGAACGAAGAAGACTGATCTGATCCACAAAATTCAGAAGACCGAAGGTTATCAGCCCTGCTTTGGTCGTTCCGGAGGAACCTGCTCACAGGTCGATTGCTGCTTTTTTACCGACTGCATGAAGCTGTACTCGGCATGATTTTAAAATGGTTTCCATGGAAATTGCTCATAAGAAGAGCCGCCAGAAGTTATGGAATTTTAGATCCTTTTATGCTTCTGGCGCGGCTCAGGAAATTTGCCGAGCCTTCCGAAGTTGACGCTCCCCTGGAACTGATACGCGCGTGGACTGTTTTCCAGGCCCGTGGGATAGTCAATACTCGAGCAATCCAACACAACCTGGACTGGGTCTGGCCGTACTGGGTCAAAAGGCAATTCGATCCCCGGGATCCATCCTTCATACCCAGATCTTTCTCCATGTCGCATATAAACCTGACCCACAGGAATTGGACAGCAGTTTGCCTGCCCGACACCGACCTTTATACACTGGTCGATCCGTGCGGGATGGTTACACCCCTTTATGACGGCTGGTCCGTTGAAGCATGGATCCTACAGGGAGAAAAAAAACTGGTCCCAAGCCACTGTTGCAATTCTTTCCAGAAAATGACTAACAACGGAAACCTCATATTGACTACACGCACGGCCGACCAGGGACTGACCCTTGAGGCTTCCGCCCGGATGGTCCGGAACGAAGATGACAAACCCGAGCTTCGTCTTAGCTGGAAAGGTGAAGCCGCGCCGAATGCTCATATTTGTGTTGCGTTGCGGCCTTACAATACCGAAGGAATCCAGTTTATAGATACTATAAAGATCCTTATCAACCGGTCTGGATGGAAAGTTAACGGGAAGTCAGAGGTTCTCTTCGACAAAAGCCCCGAAGAATACTGCAGCAGTGATTATGCCGGTGGCGACGTATTTAATCAGCTACACAAGCCCGCTCACAAACCCCGGCAGACTTGTCCCGTAGGCATGGCGACTGCTGCCGCGCTGTTTCCTTTCGATTCCAAAGGCGCCGGCAGTGTTGAAGCGCGAATCCCGCTCGAAAGGTCCCAGAGTGTATCAAAGAGAAAAGCACGCATTCTCCGTACGAAGACGACATGGAAAAGGCTTGATAACATGTCGCCTGAAATTGATATTCCCGACGCCGGTATCAAGCACAACTATCTTTGTGCCGTCAGAACTCTTCAGTCCCTTTCGTCGGGTGAAATTTGTCCCGGATCATATACATACCGCAGGTTCTGGTTCCGGGATGCCTGTCTTATGCTCAACGCACTGCTGGCTGTCAATCACCATGAAGCCGCCAGACGGGCCTTTGCTGGTTCGTTTGCCCGAAGGCAGACTTCCAGAGGATTTTTCGAGTCGCAACAGGGGGAATGGGACTCCAACGGCCAGGTGCTGTGGGTCGCCGGCAGATACGCATCCGTTACCGGCCAAAGGCTGACAAAGAAAGATCTGGCCATGCTCCGCAAAGGCGCAGAATGGATCAAAAGGAAACGAAGACTCCGGGTGCGCGGTAAACCGGAAGGACTTCTGCCTGCGGGATTCAGCGCAGAACATCTTGGTCCGAACAATTTCTACTATTGGGACAATTTCTGGGGAATTGCAGGTCTGCGCGCTGTCGCGCAGATATTCGAGCGCGCTGGTGAAAAAAAATATTCCGACAACCTCAATTCGGAAGCGGAAGAATACTATAGACAGGTCCTGCAGAGCATATCATCTATTCCCGAGGATCGTTGCCGGGGCGCAATTCCGGCCGCGCCAAACCGCAGAATGGATACCGGGGCTGTCGGATCGCTGGTGGCAGATTACCCGCTTCAACTATTCGGGCCAGGAAACGACCGAATTATGCGGACGGTTGAGTTCCTGATGAAGAATTCAATGCTTGAAGACGGCTTCTTCCACGATATGACTCATTCCGGGATAAATCCATACCTGACCCTGCACCTGGCACAGGTTCTACTGAGAGCCGGTGACCAGAGATACAGGCCGCTTTTAAAGCGGGTATCGCAACTTGCCACCCCAACAGGCCAGTGGCCCGAAGCCATCCATCCGGCAACCGGCGGAGGGTGCATGGGCGACGGCCAGCACGGGTGGGCAGCCGCAGAGTGGGTTCTTATGATTCGAGCTTTGTTTATTCGAGAAGAGTCAGATAAACTCGTTGTCGGATCAGGGCTTTTCCCGGACTGGCTGGAATCGAACTCGCCGCTGCGTTACGGCCCGACAGCCACCCGTTTCGGCGATGTTACCGTCAGCATCAACCCGGCGCCGCGCAAACCGGAAGTAACAGTACAGGGTCGGTGGCAAGGCAAAGCGCCTGAAATCGAAATCAAAATGCAGGCACGGAAAAACTGGCAGATTCAGACGCATGATATCGGCTGAACCGGGTATTGAGAATAGACACAATGAATATCGCAATATTTACAAATGCCTATAAGCCGATCATAGGCGGAGTGGAAAGATCGATAGAAACCTTTGTTGGTGACCTCTTAGATATGGGTCACCGCACATACATTGTCACACTTTCCGTCTCTGGCGCGGAAGAATCTGAAGACTCAATTTGCCGGCTGCCGGCAATCAAGGAAGTCGGCGGCACAGAATTTTCCGCCAAGCTGCCTATACCTTCCATGCTGAAAGATAAGCTTGACTCGTTTGCGCCCGAAATTGTCCACAGCCATCATCCCTTCATGCTTGGAGACACAGCCGTGCGCGTAGCCAGACGCCGCGGACTTCCTATCGTATTTACCCATCACACTCTATACGAAAGATACACTTATCTTTTTGCCCGCGAATCAGACGCGCTATCCCGTATCGCCGAGGCCATTGCCACTGAATACGCCAACCTCTGCGATACAGTAATTGCTCCGACCTTCAGCATAAAGCAGATGACCCGCAAAAGAGGGGTTACCGTGCCTATAGAAGTCATACCCACCGGTATAGACTCGGACAGGTACAGCAGCGGAGACGGAAGAGGTTTCAGGGAAAGTTACAGCATTCCGCCCAACGCATTTCTTGCAGGCTATCTGGGACGGGTTGTCGAGGCAAAGAATATGGACTTTCTGTCTGAGGCTGTTATTGACTTTCTATCATCCAATCCCGACGCGTGGTATCTGGTGGTGGGTGACGGCGAATCTGCTGAGCCGCTTGAGAAAAAGTTCCGGGACGCCGGTCTTCGCGACCAGCTGGTTATGGCCGGCAGCCTGACCGGCTCCGAAGTTGCCGACGCTTACGCGGCAATGGATATTTTTCCTTTTGCCTCCAAAACAGAAACACAGGGAATAGTATTGATCGAGGCCTTTTCAGCCGGGGTGCCGGTAATAGCTCTGGACGCGCCTGGATCCCGGGACATAGTGCAGGAAGGCAAAAACGGGAGAGTACTATCCGAAAAAACACCGCCCGCCGAGTTCGCGCGTCAAATCCAGGTTGCGTCCGAAGACGAAGCTCTTATGAGCCGATGGAGCGAATCCGCCAGGAATCGAGCGAAGGAATTCGACCATAAGCTCTGTGCCGGAAAGCTGAGTGATTGCTACCGGGAACTGGTTGAACAACATGCCTGGGCGCCGCAAAGCGAAGAAACTCAGATCTGGCAGAAGCTCCAGAATCGGTTCTCTACCGAATGGGATCTGTTCAAACAGAAGCTCGCCGTCATTGCCGCCGGAATGGCCGAAGAAAATCATCGGTAGACCTGACTCTGACTATTTCTGCTCGAAAAAGCATGAGATATGCGGGGTAGGGGCATCAATGTGTCGTCATCCGTTCAGGATGAGGTCCTGATATGTTCTTTGACTTCCGGGATCAGAACCGGAGCAACGCTGACTTCCTTAATGC